>WGCP01000241.1 GCA_015493715.1 Desulfobulbaceae bacterium | reverse complement strand
CGCTTTTCCGGAATTTTATCCGGGAAATGGCCGGATTTCTCTGGGAAAAGGGCTCAATGCCGCGGAATAAGGCTGAATTTCATGGCGTCTGATTTTGGATCATTTTTTGCATAGAATAGGGCAGAGAAGAATTTTACTATGGAGGATGGGATGAATCCACGTCAGGCAGTTCGTATTCTCATGTTGAGCCCTATTTATTTTCGTCTGCGTCCTGTTGATCGATGGCAGTTGGTGCAGGAGTATTGTCGGTCTATGAGCCACATTTCCGTTGTTGACCATTGATGTATGTGCGGGAAGGGCCATGGATGAGAAGCCGGACCGGGAACGGCGGGTAAAAAAACGTTTTCGCGTCAAGGAAGGTGCATTGGCCTTTGTCGGCACAGTACCGGGGACTATTATAGATATTAGCGAAGCCGGTATTGCTCTCAATTACGCAGTCTTTGAACAGAAACCGGAAGCTCGTTGCCGGCTCGACATTTTTTTTGAAGATGATGAATTTGCCCTGCCCGACATTGAGGCCGAATTAGTCACCGACAGCCAAACCATGGTCGAATCCGGGTATGATGATGTGTCGATAAGACGTCTTGGCCTGCGTTTTTGTGAACTCAGTGACGGACAACAGGACAAACTGCGATATTTTATTCTTCATAACACCACCAGTGCAGCCTGAATTGCCTCTTCTTTCTTCGCCCTGTATTCATTTTTGAAATTCCATTTTGTCTTTCCCCTGCCGATATTGGGGTTCAACGACCATATTGGAGAATTATTTCAGCCTTGGCCAACAGGTGTTGGTGGAGAAAAAAACCGACCATGGCCCCGGATGAATCCGGAGCGACCGGCAGCTTTTCGGTGTCCAGTGCCCAGGTCGTAACCACGTAGTGGTGCGGCGTATCTCCTGTCGGCGGACAGGGTCCGCCATATCCGGGTTTACCGAAATCGGTACGGGTCTGGAGGCTGGAGCCGGGAAGGAGTTTCCTGTCGGGATTACCGCTGTCCGGAGCCAGGGAATGGGTCGTTGCCGGGATATTGACAACCAGCCAGTGCCACCAGCCGCTTCCCGTCGGGGCATCCGGATCATAGATCGTTACACCAAAGCTTCTGGTCTGAGCCGGTTCTCCGCTCCAATGAAGCTCCGGCGATATGTTCCCACCCTTGCAGCCAAAACCATTCAATACCTGTTCCCGAGAAAAACCATTGCCGGGCACCAGTTGTGGACTGGTGAGGATAAAATTCCCCGCATATATTGGTTGTGCAGATAAAAGAATCATTGAATAAATGGCCAGCAGAATTTTTGTTTTCCGCATTTTTTCCCCCTGCATTTAATGTGTTGTGGTTGGTTGAAATATTTGCATGTATTCTTTTGTCGTCATGAGATTGGCATACACGGCGCCTAATGCCGCCATAAATGCACCATGTACGTCTTTGGCACGGATTTCCTGGTCACCGAATACAAGATTTTTTGTGGCGCAGGCATCATGAATCAACCGGCAGGAAAATCCATGGTCAAAGGCGGCCCTGGTCGTGGCATCGACACACATGTGACTCATCATGCCGCTAATAACGAGATTTGTTATCCCCTGATCATCCAGGAGTTTTTTCAGACCGGTTTGGCGGAAACTGTTGGGGAAGTTTTTTTGCAGAATACGATCGGTTCCTTCCGGTTGCAGTAAAGGGTGCAGAAGAATACCGTCCGTGTCCGGGAGAAAGAACTGTGCATTCGGATGCAGGGAAATGTGTTGGAGGAAAAAAACAGGTGCTCTGTTTTTGTGAAAGCATTCCAGCAGCTGGGCGGCCCTTTCCACAGCCTCCACCGGGTGGGCCAGTTGCATACGGCCGCCGGCAAAGTAATCCATCTGGTAATCAATAAGTATGAGTGCCGTCTGTTCCATGGCTTGTGTCCTCCATTAAATTGTGTTTGCCGATAATCAATACCGGTTTACGCCCTGGAAATCTCATAGTATTATCAGAAGATCCTCATCAGCTTTTCTGATGCCTGCGTTAATCGATGATTACTCCAGGGAATGTCATGGAATTTTATCAACTGCGATCATTTGTCACCATTGCCCGTGAAAACCATCTCACCCGGGCGGCGGAGAAACTGCATATCAGTCAACCGGCTGTCAGTGCCCATATCAAGGCCCTGGAGGAAGAGCTGGGGCAGCCTCTTTTTGTCAGGTCGGCTACCGGAATGCGGCTTACTCCGGCAGGTGAGGAGCTTTGCCGGCAGGCAGAGGTTATTTTGCATGAGGCAAAGGAGTTTGTCCGTATCGGCAAGGACCTGTTGGACAGGCCGGTGGGGACCGTTCGTATAGGATTAAACAGAAACGCGGAATTTCTTCGTATCTCCGATTTGTACCGGCAGTTGCGTCTCTGCGGGCCGGATATTGAAATAGTCTTGCACCAGTCTATCTCCGGGACCATCATTCATCTGGTGGAGACAGGTGAGCTCGACTGCGGTTTTATTCTGGGAGATTGCGAAAGTGAAGAACTCAGGTCGCTGAGCCTGGCCGGTTTTCATTTGCGCATTGTCGGGCCGGTGGCGCTTGAAAAAGAGATCGCCGGTGCCGACCTGGCAATGCTTGCGGACCTGCCCTGGATAGGAATTCCCGATGATTGCCCCTATAGTCGTATTATGGAAAGGTATTTTTACAGCCGCGGCCTGCAGCCGAAAACCGGAGTGGTGGCCGACCAGCAGGCCGCTATCGTCAGCATGATTCAGTCCGGGGTCGGTCTGAATTTCATGCTGGAAGAAGAAGCCCTCCTGGCCGAGAAACTCGGGCAGGTTGCCCTGTGGCCGGGGGAGGGCTTTCCCATAGCGCTTTCTTTTGTCTGGCGTGCAAAAGAATCTGATACTCCCTTGATGAAGGCCGTGCTGGGGGCCATGCTCGTCGCCTGGCCCGGAGCGAAAGCTTGTCCCTGCTGAGCCCTGTTTATCACTCCCGCTCGTCGATGGGGATAAAACTCCGGGATGGTTCACCGGTGTAGATCTGGCGTGGTCTGCCTATCTTTGTGGTAGTATCCTCGCGCATTTCCTTCCATTGAGCAATCCATCCGGGCAGGCGTCCCAGGGCAAACATGACGGTAAACATATTTGAGGGGATGCCGATGGCCCGGTAAATAATGCCGGAATAAAAATCAACGTTGGGATAAAGATTGCGTTTGATGAAATAATCATCATTTAAGGCGATTTCCTCAAGCTGCTGGGCCAGATCAAGCAGGGGGTCGGATACATCCAGCAAGGCAAGGATTTCATGGCATGCGTTCTTGATAATCGTGCCCCGTGGATCAAAGGTACGGTAAACCCGATGCCCGAAGCCGGATAATTTAAATGGATCGTTTTTATCCTTTGCCTTGGCAATATATTTGTCGAAATTACAGTCGTCGGCATAGATGGTTTCCAGCATCTCGATGACCGCCTCGTTGGCGCCACCGTGCAGCGGACCCCAGAGGGCATTGATGCCGGCGGCAATGGAGGCATACAGGTTGACGCCGGCGCTGCCGACCATGCGGACCGTGGCCGTGGAGCAATTCTGTTCATGGTCGGCGTGCAGGATGAGCAGCTTGTTCAGGGCCGCAACTACCTCCGGTCTGACGGTGTAGGGCTTGACCGGTTTGTCGAACATCATATTGAGGAAGTTGCCGCAGTATGACAGATCGTTGCTGGGATACACCAGGGGATGGCCCATGGACTTTTTATAGGAAAAGGCGGCAATGGTCCTGATTTTTGAAATGAGACGGGCCGCCGTCATTTCAACATTTTCCAGGGGATCATCACTCATTTCCGGGTAATAATTATGCAGTGTGTTGACCATGACCGACAGGATGGACATGGGAGATGCATTGGGAGGGAAATGATCGAAAAAATGGAGCATGTCCTCGTGCAGCAGGGCGAATCGCTCAAGAAGGCCCTTAAACCGCTCAAGTTCTTTGGCATTGGGCAGCTTCCCGTGCAGGAGCAGGTAGGCGACCTCAATAAAGAGACATTTTGCCGCCAGATCTTCTATGGCATAACCGCGATAGCGGAGAATTCCCCGGTTACCGTCGAGAAAGGTGATGTCGCTGCAACAGGAGCCGGTATTTTTAAATCCTGGATCAATGGTAATGCAGCCGGTCTGCTGGAGAAGACCTTTGAAGTCGATGCCGCGATCCCCTTCCGATCCCTCAATGATGGGGAAGGTATAGCTTTTTCCGTCAATAATGAGTTTGGCTTCTTGCCCGTTTGTTGTTTCTGTCATAATCCTTTGTATTTCTTAATTTTTGTATTTCTTAAAAAATACGAGTTTGGGTTTTCCATTGCAGGGGAGCAATGTATCTTGCCGACGTGGGACTCCCATTCCCCTGCACGCAGCTCCTGTTTTTTCCTGAGAGCGATCTGTTAATTTAGGGCCCCGGAAAAAAATAATTGTCCCATTCTGTTGGTCTTTTACTCCAGCTTTTGCGTTGTAAAATGATTACATATCGTCAATATGCGCCCATTTTTACGTCTTGAATCTGAAGCAAAATCCGGCGCATTATGGAATAATTATTTTATTCCGTGACCCTTATTGAAACTACGATATGAAGTGCGATGTTTTTTGTGAACTCTATATTTTGTGCAGAAGAAAAACGTTCCCTCCCGACTGGAGAAAAACAATGCGCGAAACTATTGTTCGGGTACAATGGAAGAAGATGCTATCTGGTAGCCTTGATGCACTGCAAAAAGTCGACAGGGAATAATGTCGATCTCTACACACAGAAAGTAACTATAGTCCAAAAGAGTGAAAATATCAAGATGAATGCCTGTGCAGGACTATTGGACTGCAAGGATATTCCCTTACGGTGAACAAAATCTAATAATGAACAAATCACAAATTCATGCCAAACGGTTGCAACAGTTTATAAAACGTGTTGATATTTATCCTGTTTCCTGTGAACGGCTGGCCGACGGCCGCAGTGACCGGCAGTGGCTTGATGCCGTTCTTGCCGGAGGCGCCGCTGTTGTCCAATTGCGCGACAAGGATTCAGAGGATGGAAAACTTCTGGAAAAGGCGCGGTATTTTCGTCGAAAGACAAAGGAAGCCGGTGCGCTTTTTCTGGTCAATGATCGGCTTGATATAGCCCTCTTGAGTGATGCCGACGGCATTCACCTGGGCCAGGATGATCTGCCGCCGGAAGCGGTGCGGAAACTTGCTCCGGATATGATCATCGGGCTTTCCTGTAATAGTGAGGAGCAGGCGATGGAATTGGGCCGCCTTGAACGGCAGGGCGGTTGTCCGGCGTCATATTATAATATCGGGCCGCTCTTCCCCACCGGCACTAAAGAGGGGTTGGCGCACTTTTTGGGTCCACAGGCCATAGAACGCTTTTCCAGACATTGCCGTCTGCCTTTTACGGTTATGGGCGGGATCAAGGCTGAACATATACCGGAACTTGTGGGGTATGGCGCCCGTAGGATTGCCGTGGTAACGGCTATCTCCCGGGCGACGGACATTGCAGCTGAAACCGGCCATCTGCGAAACATGATTGCTGATGCATGCAGGAAAAACAGTCATGGGTGAACAAAAAAAACAGCGGCACGCCATCCTTCGGGCAATGGAATATGCGGTGCCGGAAGAAAAAATGGAAGAGGCAAAGGATCTGCTCAATCGCTACCGGGATGATAAAATCGCCCTTGATCTGTTGCTGGAGTTTTACAGTTACCTCCCCGAGGCCGGTGAGGATTATGTCCGCGAGATACGCATGGTCGCCAGGTCGGGCGGCGTTTTTCTGTTGGCGGCCATGACCGGAGTGTCAGCGTACCTGTATCTGATTTCCAGTGAAGGGATTGAATTTCATGGAAGTCTTGCCGATGTTTATCTGGAACGGGAGCTGCTCGATTTTTTTGATTATGACGATTTGCAGTCGTTGCAACATGAATGTGAGGTGCCGGAAAAGTTGCCTCTGTATGAACCCCTGCAGGTGGACAGGGATATCTGCCCGGCCTGCCATGCCGTAACCGGAGAAGTGCATGAGCTGGGTTGTCCTGTCGAGATTTGTCCCTGGTGTGGCGGTCAGCTCATCAGCTGTCCCTGCCGTTTTGATCAACTGGGTGTTGAGGTGATGACGGACGCGGATATTGCCCGTTTTGAAGTGTTGCTTAATGAACGGGGCCGGATCACCTATTCACCCGATCAGCGGCCGACCTTTGCCGATGAAGGACCGGGTGTTGTGCTGGAGTAGCGCAGAATTTTTTTGGTTTTACCGTCCTGATAAGATGGGCAGGCAGGGAAGGGCCGCAACCGGTGCCATATGGTTTGATACGGCACCGGTCGGGTTGGCTGTATTATTTTTTCAGGGATTCCAGGTATTCAAAGAGATCGGAATTTGTTGATAGAATCAACGAGGTGTTGCCGCCAATGATATTCTTGTAACTTTCCAGGCTTTTCTGGAAGGAATAAAATTCCGGATCTTTTGAGTACACCAGTCCGTAAATTTTTGTGGCCTCGGCATCCGCCTTGCCCTTGATTTCGGTAGCCTCCCGTTTTGCCTTTGAAGTAATTTCCTTGAGCTGCCGGTCTACTTTACCCAGAATTTCCGCCTTTCGTCCTTCACCCTCGGAGCGTTTTTCAGCGGCGATTCTCTTTCGTTCCGAGATCATCCTGGCATAGACCTTTTTCCGTACCGTATCGATATAGTTGACCCTCTTGAACATGACGTCAATAAGGGTAATCCCGTATTTCGGGGTGACGCTGGAGGCGGCTTTAAGTACCTGTTGGCTGATTTTGTCCCGTCCGACTTTGGGTGGTTTGCTCATGTCGCCGGCCTGGGTGGTGGACATGACCGTGGACATCATGTAATCAGGTTTCCAGTCGGAGCTGCGGATTATGTCGATGAGATTATTTTTGTTGACCAGGTCGCGGACCGTTCCGTTTATGATGTCATCAAGCAGCGATTGCGCCCTTGCCTCTGTGCCCACCGCCTGCAGGAACGTGAGGGCGTTTGAAATCCGCCAGCGGGCGGTGTTGTCAATATAGATAAAGGTTTTGTCGTTGGTCGGTATCTGGTTGGGGTCGCCATCCCAGATCATGATTCGTTTTTCAAAGTATTGGACTTTCTGCGTTATGGGCCGTTTGAAATGGAGCCCGGCGTCCGTGACCGGCTGGCCGACGGGTTTACCAAATTCGGTAATAACCGCCTGCTGTCCCTCTCTGAGGATAAAAAAGCCGTCCCAGGCCATTGTGATAAGGCCGAAGACCACGCCAAGGAGAATAATACGCACTATATGTTTCATAATCGTTCCTGCCGGTATCCTATTTTATTTCCGGTCTCGATGATTTTTTCGCCAAATCGAGAAACGGAAGAAGGGTCTGTTGTTTTTTGTCCATGACATAAATATGGTCGACGCCGGGCAAAATATCCTGCATGGCTTCAAGATACATCCTGCGCCTGGTGACATCCGGGGCCAGTTGGTACTCCTTGACAATGGCCTGAAAACGGTTGGTTTCGCCCTTGGCCCGGTTGATCCGTTGAATCGCATAGCCATGCGCTTCTTCAACAATTCTTTTGGCGCTGCCTCGTGCCTTGGGTATAACCCGGTTATAGGTTGCCTCGGCCTCGTTGACCAGTCGTTTCCGGTCCTGATCGGCCTCGTTGACCTCATTGAAGGCCGGTTTGACGGGGTCGGGCGGGTTAATATCTAGAAATCTCAGCGTGACAATGGAGACGCCGGATTGCAGAAGGTTCAATTGTTTTTGGAGTTCCCGTTTGGCGGAACCGGCAAGGATTTCTCGGTTGCTGAGCACATAGTCAAAGTCCATGTTGCCGACAATACGCCTGGTGACCATTTCCGAGGCATCGCGGATCGCCTGTGGCACGTTGCGAACCTTGAACAGGAAATTGACCGGATTACTGACCTTATATTGGACGATCCAGTCGACGTTGATAACGTTTTTATCACCGGTCAACATCAGCGATTCCATGTCAAAGCCTCGGCGATCAAAAACAGAGGTCTTGCCGGGTAGGCGGGTTCTGAAGCCGAATTCTTCTTTACGCACCGATTCCACATCAACCTTGATCAGATCTTCCATATAGGGAATCTTAAAGTTGAGGCCAGGCTGCGTGGTGCGGGCATATTTACCGAATCTGAGGATAATGCCGACCTTGCCCGGTTCAATGGTATAGAATGATGAATAGACGCCTTTGAAGACGAGCAGGGCCATGATAATCAGGAAAATTTTTCCGATGCCCGGACCGGTGCTCTGCACTGGTGGAGCCGGGCTGCCGTCATCGCCCTGGTTGTTCTGCTGATCCTGGCCACCACCAAAGGCATCCCTGATTTTTTGGATCAGGGCGGCGAGTATATCTTCGGGTGAGGAAGGTTTCTTGTTCTGCCCCCAGGGGGGTTGTTGGTTCATGGGCATGGAAGACCTCTATCTTCACGGGTTGAGGAAAAAAAGTAATCGTTCACCAGCACCTCATCTTCGTCCATTTTTGTCTTCTCGGATAGCACGAGTATGCTTCAAAGTCAAAAATGAACAAATCTAAGACACCGGTAAACGATTACAGGCCGGAGATTCTCGTAAATTTGTCGTCCCCGGTGAACGGTTACGAAAAAAACGCCCTTTTGTTGTAAGGGCCGGATGGAATAATTTTCGTAAAAGTAATTTGTATTAAAAACCGGAAACACCTGCCTGACAAGTCTTTTCTGGCTTCTTTTCAATGAAAGGGATGTGGTGAACCTTAACTTTGGGATCACTTTCATTGTTCGTTGTGGTTGTGGCCTGAAATTTTGGTTCAGCCATGCTGGTTACAAAAGATGCATCGGTGCATGAAGATCGGCAATCCACCAGCAAAGGAAAATGAGCACAAGGGCGCAACAAAAAAGGAAACGCTGGACGGTGGTGTTATCGGCAACCTTTATGAGGTTTGTGAGGATGATCAGCAACCCGACGACAATGCCGCAAAAAAAACCAAACAGGTGGGCGCCCAGGTCGGTATGTTTCCCCGCAGACCCCAAAAAGGCGAGCAGGCCCGCCCCGGCACCAAGGGGAATGAGAAATCGAAGCGGCGAATGTCTACTGTTTTTTATCTGCAGGCCGCTGAACATTCCGATGGTGGCAAACACGGAGGTAGAAAAGCCCACTGAGTAATGGGGTCCTCCTCGAATGACAATGTTGATAAAATTAGCCAGTGCCCCGGTGAGCAGGAGAAGAAGCCAACCGGACCCGTAGCCGATTGTTATACAGAGCAGATGCACCATGAATCCGCCGATCAGACAGTTGCCCAGCACATGCATGGTGTCGGCATGAAGACTCAGGGCTGTTATAAGCCGCCACCACTGACAATGATCCAGGATCTGCGAACTGTCGATGGCCCCGGCCTCAAACCAGGGATTGCCGGGATGCCAGGGGCCGGTAACCTGGAAAAAGAGAAACAGGCCGCCGATCATCATCAGGGTAGGCGGGGGCGGTGTCTGTCTGTGCCGCCGTTGTATCCAGTTCGGAGGCGGTGGCCAGTTGCTGTTTTCCTCAATGTAGGCCTGCAGTTGTTGCCTGGCCTGATCGGCTTTCTTACGGGGAACGAGTAAAAGGGTATCCTGCTGAAGGTAGTCAATGCCCATGGCGGCAAGAACCAGGGCGCATGCGGAAATATAGTCATGCTCTCCCCTGGCAACCACGGCGTATTCCGCATTATCATCCATGATCAGGTTTGGGAGAGTCTGGGTATTCATGGGCAAGGCAAGGAGTGCTGTTTTTGTAATAATTCGTCATAGGATATATGACCCTAACCTGTTTATTGTTTCTGGGGCCGGCTTTAGCCGTTTTTTAAGCCTGCGGTTTAAAACCACCGTCTTGCAGACGCATTCGCTTTCAGTCGGCGGTTTAGCCCGCCGAGCTTTAAACCCACCAGCTTATAGCTGGTGGTCGTTTAGTTACATTTTTTTTAGTAACCCTAAGCCTAAACCATGACAAGTCAAGGATGAGTTGGTAAGGTGGCTGCGATGAAAATTTGTCCGGGATTTTTTTCTCGTTATTGTTCATCGTGAACCCTCTTGATTATCGTTATTTTTTGACTGATGTCAGGGGGGACATATGCATGTATGTTGAGCGGCTTTCGATTTGTACGACATTTAATTAAAAATTAGTGAAAGAGGGTACTAGTATGGCACAGGCGCAACAGGGAGACACAGTAAAAATTCATTATACCGGAAAATTGGAGGACGGCAGTGTCTTTGATTCTTCCGAGGGACACGATCCCCTGGAATTCACCATCGGCAGCGGCCAGGTAATTCCCGGCTTTGAAGAAGCGGTAACGGGTATGGCCGGCGGCGACAAAAAAGAGGTAACCATTCCTGCGGACAAGGCCTACGGACAGCGTAATGAAGAGATGATTGTCCAGACGCCGCGTGATCAGATCCCGGCGGATATTAATCCGGAAGTCGGACAGCGACTGCAGATACCCGGGCCGGGTGGTGAGACCTTTATCGTTCAGGTGACCGAGGTAACCGATGACTATGTCACCCTTGACGCCAATCCACCGTTGGCGGGCAAGGATTTAACCTTTGCCATTGAACTGGTTTCCATCGGCTGATGATTTTTATTTGACCTGCGCCGTTTTTCAATGATATTCTCTATAATAATGTGTTTCCATGGAGTTGGTGAAACGGCGCATGTCGTAACGTCGTGTAGAGATTTTTTAAAGGGTCCTGTTCGTGTCTCCCTGTGAGATAGGCTGCGGTCTGTACGGCGGCAAACAGGGAATCTACGTATAAAGGGGTGGCTGTGATGGAGTGTACCAGAAAAGAATTTTTAGCCGCATTGGCCGCCGGTTTTGCCTCTCTCGGTCTTGCCGGGATTTCTTCAGCCGCCGGGACAACACCGGTTCCGGCAACAGCCGGCAAAAAGCGCATCAAGGAAATACAAGTCGAATGGCTCGGACATGGGTCCTTTAAGTTTGTCTCCAGAGGCGGCAAGGTCATTCTTCTTGATCCCTGGATAAGCACCAACCCGAAGACTCCCTCCCGCTACCGCTCTTTTGAACACTTCGGTAAGGTGGATCTTCTGTTGTTTACCCATGGGCATGTGGATCATTTCATGCTGCCAGACGTCAAAAAACTGGTCGCCCTGTACGATCCGGATATTATTGCCCCCTGGGAGCTTGATTTTTTCATCAAGTCCGAAATCCCCCAGGCCAGATGCATGACCTTTCAGCTGGCCAATGTAGGAGCAACCTACAACTACCACGGGATAGATATTTCCATGGTCAATGCCGTCCATTCTTCAGGCGCCCAGTTGACCGGGTTTACCGGCACCAATAAATACATGGGCCGCCCCGTCGGTTATGTCCTTACTTTTGAAAATTCCCTGACTATTTATCATTCCGGCGATACCGCCCTTATGTCGGACATGCAACTTGTCATCGGCGACTATTACAAACCCGATCTCGCCATCCTTCCCATCGGTAATGTTTTTACCATGGGACCAAGGGAAGCGGCGTACGCCTGCAAAATGATCAGGCCTTCCTTTGTTATCCCGGAGCACTACGGAACCTTTCCCGCCCTGGAGCAGACGGCTGATTCCTTTGTCAAGTATCTGAAAACTTCTTCTCCACAGACACAACCACTGGTTATGACGCCGGGAAAACCCATTCTTGTTTGATTCTTTCTTTCCCATGAACCGGCAGGAACGTCCCCATTCACAAGAGCAGAAGTCTTCCAATGTGAGCAGAGGGCCGACCGGGATCAGCCTGGTTTTTAAAATTAATTTTTTGATCTTCATGCTGGTCTTTCTCTCCGTCGGAGCTTCCACCCTTTTTTCCATTACCCGCCAGACAAAAAATCTTGAAAATGCATTGTTGCAACGGGACCAGCTCATTGTTGATCAGGCTGCCCTTGCGGTCCAGGGCGCTTTTTTTACCCTGAACTGGAGTTTTGTCGAAGAGATGCTGCACAAGACACTTAAAGATCGGGATATCCTCTGGATTTGTGTCTTTCGGCCCGATGGTGATATCTATCTCTGTGGGGGACCGCCGAAAAAATATCAGGGAAAGATTCGTTCCGTTATCAAAAACAAGGGGACGGCAGCGGACAAGGATACTGTTTCTTTCGAGTTGGCCACTGATACCTTTGAACTCATTAAAAAAATTCCAATAGGCAAGGAGTCATGGTTTGTGTCTCTCGGCGGCACAATGGAGGGTATATCACGGCAAAATCGCCGGCTTGTCAATACTAACCTGACCTGGGCCTTTGTAACGGTACTCCTTGGTATTTTTGTCGGCGGTCTGTTTCTGCGGAAAATTACCAGGCCGCTTTCCGAAATATCCAACGTTGCCCGTGATATAGCCCATGGCAATTTCGGCAGGAAGATACAGCTTGAAACCGGTGATGAAATAGAAATGCTGGCTGATCAGTTTAACCTGATGTCCGCAGCATTGGAAAAATCCTATAATGCCCTGACAAGCTACAATGATGATCTTGCGCGGGAGGTGAAGAAGCGAACCGATGCGCAACAGGTCATCAACAGACGGCTGCGTTCCATTCTTCAGACAACCGACCAGGGGTTCTGGCTGGTGGATAATACGCTCATCACTCGAGAGATTAATCCCCGGATGGCGGAAATCCTCGGACGGCCCTCCGAGGAGATAATAGGGCGATCAATTCTTGAATTTTTTTCCGGCAAGGACAGGGAATTTTTTGAGTTGAGCCTACGGGGCGAAATTGGCGAGAAGACACGGCGCAGGCAGGTTATTCTTAAACGTTCCGGACGTTCTTCGCTTGCCTGTCTGGTCGGCGTCACACCACTTATGCTTGGAGAATTCGGTACGCGTTCCGGGGCATTCGCCATGTTTACCGATGTTTCCGTTTTGAAAACCGTTATGCGAAAATTGCGGCTTGCCAAGGAGAACGCCGAAAAAGCAAACCGGACCAAAAGTTATTTTCTGGCCAATATGAGCCATGAGATCCGGACACCGCTCAACGGTATAGTCGGCATGCTGCATCTACTCTCCGGGACCCAACTTGAGAAAGAACAGCAAAAAATGCTGCGCAGCGCCCAACACTCATCCGATTTTCTTTTAAACCTGCTCAATGATCTGCTTGATCTGTCAAAAATAGAAGCGGGTCAGCTTGAGCTGGAGAAACGTCCTTTTTCCATTTCCGGATTACTGGATCAGCTTGAAAGCATGTTTTCCGTTCAGGTGGCCGAACGCGGCCTGAAATTGACGACATCACTTGCTCCGGATGTCCCTGCTGTGCTCATCGGAGACGATCTCCGACTGCGACAGATCTTGACCAATTTGTTAAGTAATAGTTTCAAGTTTACCCGGCAGGGATTTATTGGTGTTCATATCGGTCTTGCCGACAAAACTGAAAAACGGGTTGTCCTGCACTGCAGAGTTGAGGATACCGGTATCGGTGTGGCCAGGGGAAAACAGGATGAAATTTTTCAGTCCTTCACCCAGGCGGACAGCTCAACGACCAGGAATTTCGGCGGTACCGGTCTTGGTCTGGCCATCTGCAGAGAGTTGTGTGCCCTGATGGACGGTTCAATTCGGCTGGAAAGTGAAGAGGGACGCGGCAGCATCTTTCATTGTACCGTCGATCTTGCCATAGGGGCTGAGGAACAGCTGCTCGGATACGAACAACCAGCCGGACCGGAGACCATGGAAGTCGGCCCGTTATCCATCCTGGTTGCCGAGGATAATGCAACCAACAGAGAGGTTGCGCAGATGACCCTGGAACAGGATGGACACAGGATAACCCTTGCCCGGGACGGAGTTGAAGCCCTTGGAAAAATGGTTTCAGAAAAATTTAACCTCGTGCTGATGGACATGCAGATGCCGAAAATGGACGGCATTACCGCCTGTCGCTTGATCAGAGAATGCGAACGGGGAGAAGTTGCCGCAGTGGACGATGCGTTGCAATCGTTACTGGAAAGACTCGTCAAAAAAATACAAGGCAGTTATACCCCGATTATCGCCCTGACGGCCAATGTCATGAGAACGGATAGGGAAAGATGCGTTCAGGCTGGAATGGACGATTACCTGAGCAAACCAATTCAACCGCTGGAAATAACTCGGGTTTTATCCAGGTTCAGTCCCGGTAAAAAATGTAAATCTTCCCCGGTCGTTACTCCGTCCGTTGAAACGACTCGGGAAGAATCAGATTCCCTGACCAGGGCCCGCAATCATTTACGTTCGATGTACAATTTCACCGATGAACAGTTTGAAAAACTTCTGCAGACAGCCCTTGCGACCCTGCGAACGGATCTGGCCGATCTGAAACGCGCTTTTGCCGATGGTGACATGGAACTGGTAGGCGCCAAGGCCCATAAGTGTAAAGGTTCTCTGGTGATGCTCGGCCTGCAGGATGCAGCCGACAATACCGCAGAAATTGAGACCCATGCCCGGGAAAAGAAGATACAGTCAATCGGTGGATTGATTGATGAATTACAGCAGCAGCTGGCTGAAATTCCGGTATGATCTTTCTTGGGTACCGTCGTTATCCCATGTTATTGAGGAATGGTGGCTCTCAACGTAAAATCTCCGGAGCCGGGCGGGCATAGAGCGCTCCCGACTCCGGAGACAGGATATTTAGTACAAAATCACTTGCTGTGCATGGTGCTCATTTTGTCCATCATTTGGGTCCGCAGTTGAAGCATTTCTTTTTCAATTTTCGCCAGATCCTGGGGAGTGGTTGTCGGATTCCGCATGGCCTCCATGTAGGCGAAACGCTTTTCCATCATCTGCTTGCGCAACGCATGGGTCTGGTTCATGAATTTTTGCCTCTGCTCAGGAGACATTTTCTGCATCATCATGCCGCCGCCCATCATGCCGTTACATCCCATTCCCATCATGCCGGGCCCCATCATCTGCCCGTTCATCATACCAGGCCCCATCATCTGTCCATTCATCATGGCACCGTGATGCGTTTGCGTGCTTGCTGTTCCGGTCTGGGCGATGGCCGTGCCGGTAAGCAGACCAAAGGCGAGGATTGATGCAAAAAGTTTTGTTTTCATCGTGTTTGTTTTCATTGGATATTCTCCTGTAGTAGTAGTTATCAGGCAGACACCATGCCTGCCGGTATTAGTTATTCGATAATTGTCCGTAACATGTAGTTAGTCCGGGCTATTTTTATCGATCGAAGTCTACGCTTATCTATTGTGGATGTGATAGTCTAATTCGGAGTCTTCACTACGTTCCGCTATCTGGTCCAGCCATGCGGGTTTATCAGGTTTTTTTCTGTTGTATTTCCGCCTGCTGTAACGATTCCCGGCAATGGGGACAGAATTGCCAGCTGGTTTCGACTATCCGATTGCACCCCGGGCAGTGACTTTTCAGACCATGGCCGCATTCGGGACAGCGCAAAAACGCCTCCTCTACATCACAGCTGCACCCCGGGCATTGTTTTTTTCTGTTGTTTTTCCCACGCAAGAGAAGGATGACAACAGTGATGGCCAGCAGGGTAAAGAGGAGAAGCCAGAAAAAGGAGCTGTGATAGAAATAACGGCCATGCCATGTATATCCCCAGGAGCAAGACATTGTGTCTACCTCGGGTAATAGCCGTCAGACTCCATTGAGCCTGTGTTTTGTTGAAAGTGGAAATTCCGTCCATCCTGGTTTTGGTCCATGGCGTTGTAATAATGGTGCATGCCGTAATGGCTGCAACCGGAAAGGAACAGTGTTGCCGTCAGTAGAAGAAAAAAAAGTGCGGTTTTCATCGTTTGTCTCCCTTAGAAGAGTGTTGTGCTTCAATAGGTCGTAGCCCATGAATTGTTTTGTCTCTTACCGTGGTTTATGCGACTACTTCAAACTGTCCCATCATGCCGTCGTCCTCATGTTCCAGGAGATGGCAGTGGTACATATACACTCCGGTGTAATCGTGAAACCGACTGATGATGCGAACGGTTTCTCCCGGCATGATCAGGACCGTGTCTTTACGGCCACGCTCATGGGGCGGAGGGGTGTTTCCGTTTCTCGACAGAATCTGAAATTGAACGTCATGCAGATGCATGGAATGGGGCATCGACATCATCATGGCTGAACGGTTGGTGATTTCCCATATCTCGGTACTTCCCAGTTTGACCCGTTCGTCAATCCGATTGATATCCATCTTCTTCCCGTTGATGGTGAGTCTTCTCCCCATCATGCCCATTCCCATCCGACCGCCACCCATGGCCATGGTCTCCATGATGAATTCACGGACACCACTTGCCTCTGATTCGGGAATTCTATCCAGGGTACGGAGGTGGGTCGGAACCCGTGCCGGTCCCCCTTTGTCGGTATCGGTGGTTATGCGCATTGCCGTAAAACTGCTGCCTTTCATCTGCTCAACCTGCAGCGAAGTGCCGCCAACTGCAAAATCGACCAGGACTTCAGCCCGCTCGCCTGCGGAAAGAACGATGGAGCTCATGGCTGCCGGAGTTTCCAGGAAACCGCCGTCCGAGGCAATGACATGAAAGACGCGCTGGTCACTGAAACCGATCCTGTAAATAGATGAGTTGGAACCGTTGAGTAGACGCAATCGTACCAGACGGCCGGGAACCTTGAGGGTCGGTCGCATAACGCCGTTGACCAGCAGGTAATTACCGATGACGCCGTTCATCACGTCGTGCATATTCTGTACATAGGCGAACTGTCCATTGGCAAAGAAACGACGATCCTGGATGACCAGGGGGATGTCATCGACGCCGTATGTTTTCGGAATATCCAATTGATCTGAGACTTCGTCTTCGATATAGACCAGACCTGCCAGTCCGTGATAGACCTGTTCTCCGGTAAGCCCCATGGCATGGGGGTGATACCAGAGGG
>WGCP01000240.1 GCA_015493715.1 Desulfobulbaceae bacterium | reverse complement strand
TTTGTCCCATAAGGGCAAGCCGATGAACATATACCGCAATTATGCCCCTTGTGATACTCAAAATAATGCTTCTTTTTCCATGTATCACATGCCGATACATCCAATATTTCTTCACGTGGCAATCCGGGATACCATGCTCTCCCAGTCAACGCCTTTGCCGGACAGGCCTCGATGCAGCGCATGCATTGACCGCAGAAATTTCTTTCTATCGGTGGCCCGCAGGGAAGTTCCATATCCATGAAGACTGTTCCCAATCGGACCCAAGGCCCAAAGGGACGGGTGATAAGTTGGCAGTGACGACCTATCCAGCCCAATCCCGCCCTTGTGGCAGCTGTTTTATGGGGAAACTCTCCCTTGATATTCACCGTGTCCGTACGAACTGAAGCCTCCATATTTCTTGCCCGAAAACCTCTTTTTTGAATTTCAGCGGTTAGTCTTTTTGATAGATAATTTATCCGGTTGTTCACGCGGGAATACTCATCGGCATACGGTTGGTTCGGCCCATTCCGAATACCGGCCATTATTTCAGGGGTCATGGGAATAACCAAGGATAGAGCAAAAGAAAATCTTTTTCCATTTTCATCCAAGGGTGTAGAAAAATGACGAAGATCCGCCGCACCCCATAATGGTATTTCATGTATTTCCATCCATTCCCTCAGCCATGCAGGGAAAGTATTTTCTGTGGAATCAGACATTATGATACCTCAGTGACGTCCAACTTCATCCTCAAAAACAAAAACAGAGCGCCTGTGACAACTGATGCTCAGTCCGCGTGAAAATAATACCGGTTCAGATCAAATATTCCGGCCCGGACCGGCTGATCCTGCAAAAAGCGCTGCTGCAGCCAGTCATAGTGGGGCCAGAAATCCTCCTTTGATCTGTTGACTCCATACTGTTTCAGGCGTGCAATATCTTCGGGCGTGTCCTGCATGTTCTCTAACAGATCAAGGAAATTGGGCATCTGCGCAACCGTTACATCAAAAAAATAGTTGGGGTAGGAGCCGATAAATCCCTTGAGGACATCAATCCGGTCCTTACTGCTGTCAAGGGTGTCTTTTTCGCCAAAGAGATAGGTGACATTATCATGCCAGCGGTTGACCACCAGCGAGGCCACGATATCCTTCTTCCCCTTGGGCATGCGGATCCGCAGGTAGGCGAGATTGGCATTATAGTTGTTGAAAAGACGGACAAAAGCGGTTCCCGGCCTGGAAACAGCCCGTAACCCCTGCAGATAATCCGCCCGGCTTTTGTACGTTTTGGGAAGCGGCGAGTACTTTTCACCGGCACGAAGATAGTTGATGGGATCAAAACGTATATTAATTGATTTTGGAATCCATTTAGCAACCAACTGCTCGATGAACTCCCTTTTGGGGTTCCGGGTAGAAAAGGTGATCCCCGAGGGCATGGTTGTCTGAAAGGCGTGAATATCCCTGTAGGGAATTTTCCCATACCAGGACTGCAGCATGTTTTTTCGAACATCTGCGGGCATGAATTCCAGAAAATAGCTCTCCGCCTCGACCCGCAGAGTATCCATGTACAGACGGATGGCCAGCTGGTGGCCCATGGTGCCATAGACATCAAAACCGGCAACCAGGGCGTAATAAATTCGTTCAAACAGGGGATAGTCGATAACCCACATGGTACGCGGCAGTTCTCCGAGAATCCCCTTGTGGGATGAGGCGCTGTCAAAATGGCGATAAATGGTCAACAGCGGGCTGTCATCAGGCCGGTTTCCCCGCCAGATGGCCTCATACCCCAAACCTTTATAATAATGGGCGGCATAGAAATCCTGTCTGGCCTTGAAAAAACGCTGGATTGCCTTGTGGTAGGGATTATTGATCAGGTCCAGAACAGGAAACCGGCTTCCCTGTTCAATGGGCATTTTTAGATCATCCTGGTGCACACGCAGAAAGGCGGGGTAACGGACGCTCAAGTCGAATTCCGGATCAAGAAACATGACCCAGAAATGGTCGGGAATGACATTGAGCGCGATCTGTCCCCTGCAGACCGGGCCACGGATAAAGGTCATGATGATATAATGGGCGTGATCAAGGAGAAACTGATACCGGGAACGCACCGGAATCTGGGCAAAGGCGACAAAGGGATTGGCGCTTACTTTTGGATCATATCCGATTCCATGTGGCTTTTCCTGCCAGGGCGGCTTGATAAACAACTGCTGCAGCCGTACCATTTCATCATCATCCAGGGTAAAAACCATGTGCGTCTTGTAGACAATGGTCGAATGGATGCGGCGGAACCGATAGTACACCTTGTCGGCCTGCGGGTCGTCATAGGGACGGACGGTGGCTACCAGATCAATGGGTTCTCCAGGCGGGGTGCGGGAACGAATAAGTTCGTAGAAGGTCTTGCCCGTAGCATCAAAGGTGATATGGGCCAGAAAAAGATGCTCGTACAGGTAGCGTGCCGTAACCGCATGCTTGATATCGCCCGCATTGAAAAAATCCTCCCAGCGCTTAATTGCCGTCAGGTCCTTTTGTGCCGGAGCGGTCAGCGCCTGCTGCTGATCTGGTGTCGGCCCATGCGCGCCCTGAACCAGCCAGCCTGCGATTATGTTGAATTCGTCCTTTTTCAAGGGTGGAAAACCAAAAGGCATGCCGCCATTGGGATGTTTTTCGAGATAGCCGCCGAGTTCGCTGCCGTTTTCAGCACAGGTGAGGTCTTCGGCCTCTGGATGATAGGAACCACTGCTCTTGGGATGGTTCATCTTGTGATTGAGCAGTTCCAGCATAAACGAGTTGTTGAAACCGGAGCCGACGGAACTTTGGGTAACGCTGAAAAAATCTTTTTTGCGCCATCCTGCGGTGGAGTCGGCATCAATGAACAGCCTGGTCGGGTCCATGGTCTTCAGGCGCATGGAATTATACACCTTTTTCTTGCTTGCGCCCCGATCAGCGCCCTCAAACGAGCTCAACTTCAGCTGGCAGGGTGAGTTATAACAGGAATGACAGACCACGCAGCGCCGGTCCAGAATCGGCTTGACCTCGCTTAGATAGTCGATGGTGCGCGTCGGCGTCTGCACGGCTACCGGCGG
>WGCP01000239.1 GCA_015493715.1 Desulfobulbaceae bacterium | reverse complement strand
TCCAAGATTGTCACCGACCTGGCCCTGTCCGGTTTTGATGATCTGATCGGCGCTTGTTTCGTTATCGAGCCTGACCCATTCAAGGCGGCCGCGCTTATTGATGAGCGAATCACAACAAAACGCAAAGGATTGGGCCTGTCCGCCTGATTCTTTCCTACAAAAAGCCGAGGAGCCTATCCAGGGCTCCCCGGTTCTTTCTTTCTGAAAATAGCCCACGGAGCTGTATCGTTTCGGACTATTTTCATCATTCGTTGTGGCTGGGACGGTAAAATCCGGAGTCTTCACTACGTTCCGCTTACCTGGTCCAGCCATGCAGTTTTTTGTTGTTTTATTCTTACTCATCCCAGTCCCGCCGAATCTCCGGCAGTTTCTCTTTCCAGGCCCTGGCATCGCCATAGTCAAAGAATTTGCTCACATGTTGGTGTGGATCCTTTGTGCGCTGGGCGTGTTTGATCGGGCACCAGTATTTTTCGGTACGGCCGATCACCTCGCGGGCATATTCGATCAGACCGTTGCCGTAACCGCAATACACACAGTTGACCTTTTCAATCAGGTTCAGGTAGGGCAGGTAATGCCGGTCAATGGTAAGATAGTCGCTTCTTCGGACCCTTGGGATGGCATAAATTCGAAAACAGATCTGCTGGTACAGGGTGATGGTCAGGTCAAGGAAGACCAGCGGAATGATCATGCCGTAGATTATCGGGGCGGAGGCAATGGTCGCAATGGGCGCGTTGCGGATATATTGCCAGAGGCCTGTCCGTTGCCTTTTGTGCAGACGACGTACCTGACGTTCAAAAATAATGCGTCCGCGCCTGATCTGATACTGGAATTTACTGCGTTTCTCTTTGAGCAGTCGGTCAAGCTCCTGTTCCAGCTCCTGTTGGGCCTTTCTGGCCCTGGTCACCAATTCTTCCAGCGTTGTTCCGTCCTTCATCCAGTATGCTCCCGGCTTTGTTGATTGGAGGAGTGCAGGTTCTTTTTTCTTTGATGGATAAACCAGCCTCTGTTGTCTGTCAAGATGGATTGGTGGTCGGTGAAGGAAAAGAAATATTTGCAAAAAAACTCAGTGAAACGCGGGGGGCAGGTCTTGAAATATTTTAGTAGCGTAAGCATGGTTCTGTGAGGGGCTTGGAACCATCGGAGTTGACTATTCTAAGGCGGGTTTTACCCGCAACCCAATAAATCGTAGGAGCCCGCCCCTGCGGGCGATAACAACCGGCAAATCGTAATCAACAGCTATCGCCCGCAGGGGCGGGCCGTCAATAAAATCCATTCTCAAGGGCTTACCATACAATGAAGAAATCGGTCTACTCGACCGAAACAAAGCCATTGCATTGTCCAAAAAATGATCCGTTTTCTGTACCAGTTTACGAGGGCTGTATTTACAGGTTCCTTAACTCCGGTACGTTTTTCTCCCTGAATGGAACAATTGCTGTAGCCTCTCTCTGCTTTGTTTTGTGAATTAGACCCCACTGTTAAAAGTCAAGCGGACTTTTTGCCTCTTTCAGCGTAGTGCTTTTCACAGTATGAGTATAGATCATGGTTGTTCGTACATCACTATGGCCGAGAAGCTCCTGAATGGTGCGGATATCGTAGTTTGCCAGGAGGAGATGGCTGGCAAAACTGTGGCGAAAGGTATGTGAAGTTACCCGTTTGGGGATTTTTGCCTTCTTCACTGCTGTATGCAGGGCTTTTTGTAATGCTGATTGATGGACATGATAGCGTCTGCGTTCCTTACTGTCCGGGACAACTGTCAGGCTGCGGGCAGGGAAAAACCATTGCCAGATGAGTTCCCGGGCAGCATTTGGATATTTTTTCTCCAAAATTCCGGGCAGAAAGACTCCCGCATATCCGTTTCGACAGTCCTGCTCGTGCTGTTCCATCACCCGTTCAAGTTGAATCTTGAGTATTTCAATCAGCGCATCAGGAAGAGGTACCGTCCTGTCCTTTTTCCCTTTGCCATCATGAACGGTCAAGATTCTCATGTCAAAATTGAAATTATGTACCCGCAGGGAAAGACATTCCGTCAGACGAAGACCGCAACCGTACATCAGACTGATAATCAGCCGGTAGGGATGGTTGAGAGCGGCAATGACCTGGTCAACCTCCTCTCTGCTGAGCACCACCGGGATGTATGGCTTTCTTTTTGCCCGGACGATTCCGTCAACTTTGCCGAACTCCTTTCCCAGTGCGTTTCGATAAACAAACAACAGGGCATTAAATGCCTGGTTCTGGCTTGATGCGGAAACCTTTTTTTCAACCGCAAGGTTTGTCAGGAATTTTTTGACATCTTTAACGGTCAGCAAGTCAGGATTTTTGCTGCGGGTAAACGTTTGAAATTTCCGGGTCCAACCGGTGTATGTTTTCAGGGTTGCCGGCGAGTAGTGTCGAAGTTTTATGGCGTCCTGGAATCCCTGGTAGAGACTGGTCCAGTCTGCTCCATACTCTTTACGAAGTGCAGCCTTATCTGTTAACGACCCTCTGTCGGGTGCATGGACGCGGCCCGCAACTCCTTTATTTTCTTGACATAATTGTTTGTTTCTGGTAGGCCCAATAAAGGTTGCTTGATTATTTTGTCCGGTAGTAGAGTTATCAACAGTCTTTCCGGAGGAACGAAAAAATATCTCGCCGTACAATAATATTGCATGGCGTGCCTGTTTTCTCTGTTGTTCGGATTGTTTCTTTTCTTGTAACTTTTGCAGGAAAGCGGATAGAGATTTGCCATCATCCTGCCTGTAGCTATACTTGTGACAGAAATCGAGATAATATCGTAACCACTTTACATAATAAGTTTGTTGTAGTTTCTGTATACCGTTTCGGGTAATAAAATCGATATAGCGGCGAAGGAGTTGTGAGGGGATTTGAAGCATATGATGTCAAATTGTCCTATTATCATGCATAAAATGATTGATATATAGCCTCTATTCATATAACCTACTGTTTTTACGATGTCAATATTTTATAAACAAGAAGCTTTTCCAAAGGAGCTTCTCTCAACGAAGAACTTGGCAACGAAAAATCAATGAGTTGTAGCTAAAGTGGCTATGGAATAACTTGTTGG
>WGCP01000238.1 GCA_015493715.1 Desulfobulbaceae bacterium | reverse complement strand
TGCAGGAATTCCCCTTCATACGTGGAACCATCACGAAAGCGGTACGTTCCCTCTCCTCCAAACTGTCCATTCTTAAAGGATCCCTTATACATGGAGCCATCAGGATAGGTCAACCTCCCCTGTCCCTCCCGCTTACCGCCATGAAATGCTCCTTGATAACGTCTGCCGTCGGTATACCTGAGATCACCCTGTCCTTCCATGAGTCCATCTTTGAAAAAACCTGAATAGACGTTGCCGTCGGGCATTGTAGCTTTGGCCTTTCCGGAATAGGGAAGTTTTTCACGACCACGATAGACGAGTCCATCTTCAAGAAAAAACCTGCCCCCTGATTTTCGGCTCTGATCGCCCGTGGATGACGCAGCCTTCTTAACAGGTTTTTTTTCCCCGGACTCGGCAGCAGCAATTTGGGTAGATTTCTCAATATTTTTTTCTTTTTTCACAACGGACGATGTGTCGCGTTGGGGAACGGGCGCACCGCCGACAAAATCTCCCTTATAGACAGTACCGTCGGGTTTTGTCAAAATACCATGACCATTAAATTGACCGGCGCGAAATTCTCCCTCATAGCGACTGCCGTCTGCGTAAAACAGGGTTCCCTTACCATCCCGTTTGCCGTCCTGCCAGTGGCCTTCATACCGATTGGAGTTGGCGTACAGCATGGTTCCCTCTCCCTGGGGCTGGCCGCCGACAAAATTTCCGGTGTATTCACGACCATCGGGCCAGGTCATGGTTCCTTTGCCGGTAATGGATCCATGCTCGAAATGACCTCTGTACACATGACCGTCCGCATAGGAGAATGTGCCCTGACCATGATAGCGATCATTGTGGAATTCCCCCTCGTACCGGGATCCGTCCTCCATTGCAAGAACACCATGCCCCTCACGTTTGTTGCTGTGATATTCACCGGTATAGCGACTGCCGTCAAGATATCTGCGAATTCCTTTGCCCTCGGGTTTTCCGTCTTTAAAGGTCCCTTCAAAAATACCACCGTCCGGATAGGTCATGCGCCCCTTGCCATCAACGATATTATTCCGAAAATCTCCTGTATACTCACGGCCATCGGGATAAATCAAGCTCCCATGACCGTGAAATTTACCAAAAACAAAATCACCGGTGTACTGCAGTCCTTTGGGCGTGGTCAAGGTGCCGGAACCGTCAATAATCCCATTTTTAAAATCACCGGTATACTTGCGGCCATCCTTACTTTGAAACGTTCCCTTGCCGTTATACCGGCCACGCACAAAATCTCCCTGGTACCTGGAACCGTCGGGATAGGTCAGCGTGCCCTTTCCCCAGAGATAGCCGGATTTAAATTCACCCTCATAAACCCGGCCGTCCGGGCTTTGCAGTCGCCCGTGCCCGTTTTTACAGTTACCCTGCACGCATTTTGCGCCGGAAAGAGTAGGAACAAACAGAAAAAGTGCAATCAGGCAAATAAATCCCTTCACAAAAAACTCTCCTTTGCATGCCGCTCATAAAGGCCCCTGACCTCATCGGCAATAATTCGTAATCCTTCACGGACGTCCCTGTCATCCTGGGAATAGGTAATGCGCAGACACTCCCTGGTATGTTTCCATGTCCTGTCCAGCCCCGGAAAAAAATACTGTCCGGAGACTACCAGCGCCTTTCTCTTTTTCAGACGACTGTATAAATCGGCGCTGGATATCGGCAGGTCCTCAAACCAGAGCCAGAGGAACATGGCCCCTTCCGGGGTATGAACCCGGTAGGGAAGACCGGTAAAAAACTCCCGTACCGCATCCATAGCAAGCTCCATTTTTTGACGATAAAATGGCTCAATAATAGTCCTGCTCAGGTCGATAATTTCTCCGGAGGAAACAAGATTTTCCGTCAACATGGCGCCAAAGCTGCCGGGTGCAAGGGTTAAGATAGCATTGATCCCGGAAAGCACACGTATAATCTCGGGACGGGCTATAACAATACCGGTGCGCACCGCCGGCAGACCAAACTTGGACAGACTCATGCAGACTATCAGCTGTTCATTCCAGAAGGGAGTGGCCCGGGTATAAATAATCCCGGGAAACGGTACGCCATAGGCATTATCAAGAATGAGCGGGATATTGTGTTCATCAGCCAGCCGGATTAATCTTTCTACTTCTTCGTCGGTGAGTACGTTTCCGGTTGGATTAGTCGGCCGGGAGACACAGAGGGCGGCAATATCATCTCCAAGATCGAGGTGCTCAAAATCAACATGATATTTAAACTGATGTTTACCGATCAACTCGATGCGGGGCCGGGCCGCAGTAAAAAAATCATCACAAAGCCCAAGATCGGCATAACCGATGTACTCCGGAGCCATGGGAAGCATAATTTTTTTCCTGCTACCATTATCAAATTCACCGGCCAGCATATTAAACAGCAAGAAAAAAGATCCCTGACTGCCCTGGGTCAGACATATATTCTCCGGGCCAACGGGCCAGTTGTATTCTCGGCGCAGGAGGCCGGCCAGGGCCTCTAAAAATGAAGGGTCACCAGGCGGTGGATCATAAATGCCGATGAGTTTCTGAAAACGCTGTTGATCACGACATAAATTCAATAGCTCCTGTTGCAGAATAGCCTGCACCTCCGGAATATGGCCGGGATTGCCGCCGCCCATCATCAGCATGCCTCCTTCGGCAAGTGCATTGCCAAGGTCATCCATGAGCGACAGAATCCCAGATTCCTGTGAGAAGCGCCTGCCAAAAGAGGAGAGCCGTATCATATCAATTTTCGTATGGTATATGGTGCTTTATTGATGAGCCTGTGATTAAAGAAGATTGTGCTGGATTGCCCGTAAAATATAAAGAAAATAGGCGGTACTGTAAACAGGAGAGTGCACAATACCCTATTTTTACCGGCGGAGTGCTGGCGTAAAAGGAAAAAGACGTGATCCTGAGTCTTTATAGGGAGAGGGAGAAACAGGAGTCTGAATCCTGCAATGTTGCAAATCAAATTTAGACCACCTTAAAAAGTTGTTATTTTACCCACTTTCCGTGTCACAGTGAAAAATAAAGTGCTCGCATATTCCTAATATGCTGTGCTTTCATTTTTCACTGCTCCTTGGACTTAAACAAAATATCTAATTTTTCAAGGCACCCTTTAGAGAATAGATTTAATTTTTTCGGAAAAATTTCGTGCAAGTTCCGGATTGCCGATTTCCTGCAACAGCATGTCGGCCAGTTCAGGAACACGAGCGGAGGTACCAGGACCGGCCTGCTGCCACCTGGCAAGATAGTCCTGCATAACAACAGAGGCGACCG
>WGCP01000237.1 GCA_015493715.1 Desulfobulbaceae bacterium | reverse complement strand
TGCCCGTGCGGTTTTACCGGACATGGATCCAAGCAGGCCGGCTCAGGTCAATCCGAAGAAGTTTATTCGCAGCCTCATTGATGAGCAGGTGACCTACTCCTTCGGCAGTCCGGCGATCTGGAATGTGGTCAGCCGGTATTGCCTGGATGAGAAAATAACCCTGCCCGTCAAAAAAATTCTGATGGCCGGAGCTCCGGTTTCCGGCGAACTGGTGGAGCGGGTTGCGAAAATTATTCCGCCTGACGGTGAGATTCACACCCCCTATGGGGCAACGGAAAGCCTGCCTATAGCGTCAATAGAGGGCCGCGAGATTATGAAGGATTGTTGGCCGTTGACCGGTAGGGGTCGTGGGGTATGTGTGGGCAGGCCGTTACCGGGTATAACGATAACGATTATCCCCCCGGTTGCGGGACCGATCGGTGACTGGCAACAGGTGAGAGAACTCGATTCCAGGGAGATCGGCGAGATAGTAGTCAAGGGATCGGTGGTAACACGGGCCTACGATCATAATCCGGCTGAAACGCAAATGGCCAAGATAACCGACGGCGATTCTTTCCGGCACCGGATGGGGGATATGGGCTACTTTGATACGTCGGGTCGCCTCTGGTTCTGCGGCCGCAAGGCGCATGTCGTCCACACTGCTGACGGACCGATGTATTCCATCTGTTGTGAAGGTATTTTCAATACCCATCCGCATGTCCTGCGTTCGGCCCTGGTTGGAATCGGCCGATCGGGAAAGCAGATTCCCGTTATCCTGGTGGAGAAAAAGAAGGGTGTTGGGGAGGCGAAGCTGTTGGCGGAGTTGCAAAAACTTGCCGAAGAGCACGTATTGACTGAAAAAATTTCCACATTTTTTGTTCATAACGGTTTCCCCGTCGATATTCGTCATAATGCTAAAATTTTCAGGGAAAAACTTGCCCTGTGGGCTGAAAAACAAAGCTGCGGTAAGGGTTGTGATGACGGATTGTGAAGATAACATGCGCATGGAGGTTCCATGAAAAGGGTTGTGGTCACCGGCGGAGGCGGCTTTATCGGTTCGGCGATTGTTCGACGACTGCTGGAGGGCGGTGACCGGGTAACGGTCATCGGCCGCTCAAAATATCCGGAGCTTGCGGCGCAGGGAGTACGTTGTCTTCAGGGTGATATCAGCGATCGAAATTTTATGGATCATGCCCTGCAGGGCGCTGATCTTGTCTTTCACGTGGCGGCAAAGGCCGGAATATGGGGGCCTTGGAAGGAGTACGAGAAAACAAACATCCAGGGAACGGCGGCCTGCATACACGGATGCAGGAAAAACGGTGTGCCGGCATTGGTCTATACCTCGACGCCATCCGTGGTGTTCGGCAACAGAAGCCTTGAGGGCGTTGATGAAAAGATACCCTATGCCCGAAAACCGCTTTGCCATTACGCAGCCAGCAAGATCATGGCGGAACGACTTATACTCAAGGTGGATTCGACACGATTGCGAACGATAGCAATCAGGCCCCATCTTGTCTGGGGACCGGGAGATCCTCATCTCATTCCCCGTTTACTTGAACGGGGCAGGGCCGGGAAACTGAAAATCGTCGGCAACGGTCGTAACCGGGTTGATATCAGTTATATAGATAATGTGGTTCAGGCGCATCTGCTGGCGGCGGATAATCTTCTCGGGCCGGGCAATGCTGCCGGGCGAGCATTTTTTATCGGGCAGGAAGAACCCGTTTGCCTGTGGAATTGGATCAATGGACTGTTTGCCGATCTTGGGATTGAACAGGTACAAAAAATGGTTCCCTTTGCTGCGGCATATGCAATTGGTAGCGTATTGGAATTGGTTTATACCGGTCTGAAAAGGAGGACGGAGCCACCTATGACAAGATTTGTCGCCTTGCAATTGGCGAAATCACATTGGTTTGATCATGGTGCGGCCAGAGAAATACTTGGCTATCAACCGGAGATTTCAACCGAAGTGGGTATGAAACGATTACTTCAACATTGCAGGAATCAAAGTTGAGGTCTAATTGCTGGTTTTAATTTTTTGAGCTTTCGTATCAATTTTTTTGAAGTTCGGCCGAAATGCGTAACCCCGCCAGTACTGGCGGCAAGAATTGGAGAGGGATGGGAAAAAATGTTGTTCTTTACCCTGAAAAAAGATTTGACAATATGTCCATTTTTCATTAGGTATCCCTTCGTGACCTGAATCACCATTCACTTTCTTTCCTGGAAAGAGAGATTTTTTAAAATTATCAGGAGTAGTTGTTATGATTACATTAGACGTTACGCTGATAGTACATCTGCTCATCATGCTTGCTATGATGTATGTATTAAATAAAATACTCTATAAGCCCATCCGAGAAATTCTGCGAAAGCGTCAGGAAAAAATAGATGGGCTGAATAATGAGGCCGAGAAGTTTGAGGAAAACGCCCGTCATCGTCAGGCCGAGGTGGACCGCAAGATGCACGAGGCAAGTATGAAAGCAAAAAAAGCTCTTGATAGCGCTCGTGGCGAGGCGCAGGCTGCCGGTGCTGAAAAGCTTGCGGTCATCAGGCAGGAAGCGGATAGTGAAAAAGAAAAACAGTTGAGTGGGCTCCGCGCCGAGATACAAACCGCCAGAAAAGAGCTTAAGGATAATATGGCTGGGTTTGCCCGGGAAATGGCTGGAAAGATACTTGGAAGGAGTCTGGAGGCATGAGAGTAAAAATTATAAAAATTGTGTTGCCTGTGCTGTTGGCATTGGCGCTTTGTGCGGTGCCTGCGGTTTTCGCTTCGGAACATGAAACCGGGGAGGCGGCTGTTGGTAATGCGCAGACGTCACTTGGTGTTGAAGCGGGACACGCGACTGTTGCAGAGCAAAAGAGGGCTGCGGAAAAAGATGGTATGGCAGCAGAGGGTGGTGCGGAAGAGGGGGTTGAGCATCACGCGCCGATGATTACGCCGGTCAAGCTGAAAAATCTATTTTGGTTGACGTTAAACTTTCTTGGTCTCGTGATTGTTCTGGTTAAGTTTCTTGCCAAGCCGATTAGTTCAGCATTGACCGGCCGTCAGGAGCAAATCAGGGAAGAGCTTGAGAGTTTGAAGGCTAAAAGAGATGAAGCCGAACGTTCTTATAAAGAATTTGAGTCTCGATTGGCCGGTATGGAAAAAGAGATGGAAACTGTAGTGGAAAAAGCTGTTGCTTTAGCGGAAACCGAGAAGAAGAGAATTCTTGAAGAGGCTGAGCAGGCGGCTGAAGATATTAAGCGTCAGGCAGAGGCTGCGGTAATGGCTGAACTGGTTGATGCTAAGCGTTCATTGCGCGATGAGGTTGCCGACCAGGCAGCTGCTATGGCTGAAGAGTTGATCGTGAAAAATCTGACTTCCAAGGATCAGGTCGCGATCACTGAACAGTATCTTGACAGAGTGGGTGCGGTACAGTGAGACAAACTATTTTAGCACAACGGTATGCCAGGGCGCTTTTTTCCCTAGGCAAAGAGAAAGGGAAAAATGAAAGCTATAGCAAGGCGCTGGGCGCAATTGCCGAACTTTATAAAGAGGAATCAATAGAGAATGCTTTGATTAACCCTCTGTATCCCGTCGAAGCAAGGCAAAAGGTGATGGCCAAAATAGGTGAATTAGCCAAGGCCGATACAATCATGGCTAGGTTTCTCGATCTGCTCGTAGAGAAAAAAAGGGCGGACATTCTTCCTGATATTGCGGTCGAAATGCAGGTCATGGTCGATCAGGAGCAAAATATCAGTCATGGTTCGGTGGTTTCGGCCATTAAATTGAACGATAAACTGAAGGGAAAAATTCAGCAGACCTTGGAAAAAATTACCGGAAATAAGGTGATGCTTGAGGCCAGCGTCGATCCAACCATAATTGGCGGCGTCATCGCCAAAGTGGGCGACTTGGTGCTTGATGGGAGTATAAAAACACAACTTAATGGATTAAAAGAGTCTATCAAGGGGAGAGAATAGTCAAATGCAGATTAAAGCCGAAGAAATTAGTCAGATTATAAAGGATCAAATAGCTGGCTACGAAAGTGATGTAGACCTGAAAGAAACAGGAACGGTTCTCTCCGTTGGTGACGGTATTGCCCGTGTCTATGGTGTAGAGAATTGTCAGGCGATGGAGCTTCTTGAGTTCCCTGGGGGTATTATGGGTCTTGCCCTGAACCTTGAAGAAGATAACGTTGGTGTCGCCGTTATGGGTGATGTTCGTTATATTAAAGAAGGTGACGTGGTCAAGCGTACCGGTAAAATTGCAGAGGTTCCTGTCGGGCCGGCCTTAGAAGGACGTGTTGTTGACGGTATCGGCCAGCCTATTGACGGCAAAGGGCCACTTGAAGGTGCTGAAACTCGTAAAATGGAGGTCATTGCCCCAGGTGTTATCGCCCGTAAAGGTGTCCATGAACCCTGCTATACCGGTTACAAGGCGGTCGATGGTATGACTCCGGTTGGTCGTGGTCAGCGTGAGCTGATCATCGGCGATCGTCAGATCGGCAAAACCGCACTTTGCGTAGACTCCATTATTGCACAAAAAGAATCCGGAATTCACTGCATTTATGTTGCAACCGGTCAGAAAAAATCAACGGTTGCTCTGGTTGTTGAAAACCTGCGAAAACATGGTGCCATGGAATACACCACAGTTGTCGCCGCCTGTGCATCCGATCCGGCACCAATGCAGTACGTATCAGCTATGGTCGGCTGTGCCATGGGTGAATACTTTCGAGACAATGGCCAGCATGCCCTGATTATTTATGACGATCTCTCCAAACAGGCGGTATCCTATCGTGAGCTGTCGCTGCTGCTCAGGCGTCCTCCCGGACGTGAGGCATATCCCGGTGATATTTTCTTCAACCATTCCCGTCTTCTTGAGCGTGCCGCCAAGGTAAGTGATGATCTTGGTGCCGGTTCTTTGACCGCTCTGCCGATTATTGAAACCCAGGCCGGTGATGTATCCGCCTTTATTCCGACCAATGTTATCTCCATTACCGATGGCCAGGTTTTCCTTGAACCAAGTCTGTTCTTTGCCGGTGTTCGGCCTGCGATAAATGTTGGTATTTCCGTCTCGCGTGTTGGTGGCGCCGCCCAGGTCAAGGCAATGAAACAGGTCGCCGGTACGCTTCGGCTTGATCTTGCCCAATATCGTGAGCTTGCCGCTTTCGCCGGGTTCGGCTCTGATCTTGATGCTGCTACGCAGGCACAGCTCACTCGTGGTGAGCGGCTTGTTGAGATCCTTAAACAGCCACAGTATCAACCGTTGTCCATGGAAAAGCAGGTGACAATAATTTTTGCCGGTACCAAGGGCTTACTTGATGAGTTTCCTGTTGATACACTGGCTGACTACGAGCAGGAACTGTACACCTACATAAAAAGTAATGAACCGTCTATATTTTCCGAATTAAAGGAAAAGGAAGAAATCTCCTCCGGCCTTGAAGAGAAGATGCGAAAAACGATTACCGCATTTAACGATACGTTTAAGGCCACTAGGGGCTTGAATTAAGCTTAGCACTGAGGTATCAATCCCATGCCAGGATTAAAAGATGTTAAAGATAAAATAGACGGTGTCGCCAAGACCTCGCAGATCACCAAGGCAATGAATATGGTTGCCTCGGCCAAGTTACGCGGGGCACAGGAGAAGATGGAATCCTTCCGGCCCTACTCGGAAAAATTTTCCGAAACGATGGGCGATTTGTCCGGAGGAATGGATGGGGGTAACCTGCCCCTGATGGAAGTACGTGAAGTCAAGGCGGTAGAGATAGTTGTCGTAACTTCCGATCGTGGATTGTGTGGCAGTTTCAATGCTCATATCTTATCCAAAGCGCGTAATCTCATGCAACAGTATGAGAGTGAAGGGAAAAAGGTTTCCTTTGTGACGGTCGGCAATAAGGCGCATCAGGGCCTGAAGCGCACCGGTAAGATTCGTGCTTCTTTTAAAGATATCATGGGTACATTTCAGATGTTTAACGCCCGTGAAATCTCTATGGGGATTAGTGAGGGATTTATTAACGGTGACAGTGATCAGGTGGATCTTATTTACGGTAAATTCCATTCGGTAGCCGTACAAAAACCTGAGGTTGAAGAATTATTGCCCATTAAACCTGTTGAAGGTGAAGAAGATGCAGCAGAGAAAAAAAATGAGGTGAGCGGCGCCTATATATATGAGCCTGATCCGGAAGAGATCATGGAGGTTTTATTGCCGTTATATCTCAATGTTCAGGTATATCATGCCATGATTGAAGTTGGCGCCAGTGAGCATGCTGCACGTATGACGGCTATGGATAATGCAACCAATGCCTGTAAAGATATAATTGCTGAACTTACTCAGCTTTATAATAAAGCTCGTCAGGCAGCCATCACCGGCGAGTTGATGGATATTGTCGGTGGTGCTGAGGCGCTTAAAGGCTAACGAAACTACCTTGCGTATTTAATCTGATAGAGGAGGCCATTTCAAATGGGTGATTTGAGAGTTGGTAAAATTATACAGGTCATTGGTCCTGTTGTAGATGTTGAGTTTGAACCGGGGGATCTTCCGAGTATTTTAAATGCTTTGTTTGTCTCTAATCCTGCAATTAGTGATGAAGCAGACAATTTGGTTATTGAGGTTGCACAACATTTAGGTGACAATTGTGTGCGGACGATCGCTATGGATCAGACAGATGGTCTCGTCCGCGGTATGGAGTGTCGTGATAGTGGTGAGCCGATTAGTATTCCAGTCGGTGAACCTGCACTCGGCAGGATTATGAACGTAGTCGGTCGTCCCGTTGATGGTTTGGGTTCGATTGATGATTCTAAAAGGATGCCGATCCACAGGCCGGCTCCCTTATTTACTGAACAGGATACCGAAGTGCATGTACTTGAAACCGGTATTAAGGTTATCGACCTGTTGGTTCCTTTTCCACGCGGTGGTAAAATGGGACTGTTCGGTGGTGCCGGTTGTGGTAAAACCGTTATTATGATGGAGATGGTTAACAATATCGCTATGCAGCATGGTGGTATCTCTGTTTTCTGTGGTGTCGGCGAGCGTACCCGTGAAGGAAATGACCTGTACATGGAAATGAAGGAATCAGGCGTTCTTCCCAAGGCTGCCCTGGTCTATGGTCAGATGACTGAACCTCCAGGAGCCCGTGCTCGAGTTGCACTTACCGGGTTGACAGCCGCTGAATATTTTCGTGATGAAGAGGGACAGGACGTGCTCTTCTTTGTTGATAATATTTTTCGCTTTACTCAGGCCGGTGCCGAGGTTTCCGCCCTACTTGGACGTATTCCTTCAGCTGTTGGTTATCAGCCGACTCTTGCTACCGATCTCGGTGCTCTGCAGGAACGTATCACTTCAACGACTAAAGGTTCTATTACTGCCGTCCAATGTGTTTACGTACCAGCCGATGACTTGACTGATCCTGCTCCTGCTACCACCTTTGCCCATCTCGATGGTACGGTTGTTCTTTCCCGTCAAATTGCAGAGCTTGGTATTTATCCTGCTGTTGATCCGCTTGACTCCACATCTCGTATCCTTGATCCGAATGTTGTTGGTGAGGAACATTACAAGACTGCCCGTGGTGTTCAGGTTGCCTTGCAGAAATATAAAGAGTTGCAGGACATTATTGCGATTCTTGGTATGGATGAGCTTGCAGAAGAAGATCAATTGCTGGTCCAGAGGGCACGTAAAGTTCAACGTTTTCTGTCGCAGCCTTTTCATGTTGCAGAAGTTTTTACCGGTATGGACGGAAAATATTGTAAGGTTGAGGACACTGTCCGCGGATTTAAGGAAATTCTTGACGGCAAACACGACGAACTCTCTGAGAACGCTTTTTATATGGTCGGTACCATTGAAGAGGCTGTTGAAAAAGATGCGGCTGAAAAAGCTAAAGCTTAATGCAGAAAGCATAAGCTGAACCGAGGTGTAAACGATGGCACAGATTCATCTTGAAGTCGTTACTCCCAGCGGACCTGTTATCAGTGATGATGTAGACATTGTCACTGCTCCCGGTGTCGGTGGTGAGTTTGGCGTCCTGGCAAATCATGCTCCTTTTTTGAGTACGATAAAAACCGGTACCTTAAATTTTAAGAAAGACAATCAGACCAAGTATCTTATGGTCAGCGGTGGTTTTTCAGAGGTATCAAACAATAAGATAACCTTTCTTGTGGAAAGTGCGGAATACGGGCACGCTATTGATGTTGATCGTGCCATGCGAGCCAGGGAACGGGCAGAGAAGCGTCTTGCCCAGGCTGAGTCACAGACGGAAAAAATTAATCGTATTCGGGCGGAAGCTGCACTGCAGCGCTCTATTGCCAGAATACGAACTGCAGAACTTGCCAAACAATAAATTCTGTAGTTCCAAGTAATCCAGGCCGTCCCTTTCGGGACGGCCTTTTTTTTCATTGGCTGGCATGAGTTCTTTCATTACAGCAGCCAATCCTTCCCCATTTTTCCATTTGGAGGTATTATGAAACCAAAAGAACGGATGGCAATACCCCGCCAGTATCCCAAGGAACTTCCCCCTGAAGAACGGATTCAAAACTTTAAAGAGGTGACCTTTGGTTTTGACGAAGAGACTGCCATCCTTGAGGCGAATCGTTGCCTTCAATGTAAAAAACCTACCTGTATTGCCGGTTGTCCCATCCATAATGATATTCCTGGATTTATTGCCTTGCTTCGCGACCGTCGATTTGAAGAGGCTTACTGGAAGGTACGTGAAACAAGTACCATGCCCTCGGTCTGTTCCCGTGTCTGTCCACATGAGTTCCAATGTGAAGGATCATGCGTTCGGGGGAAAAAAGGAGAATCCGTATCCATTGGTATGCTGGAACGATACCTCACCGACTGGATGGTTGCCCACGGGAGGAATTTATACAGGGAATGTGCACAGGCAAATGGTAAAAAGGTTGCCGTCGTTGGTTCCGGTCCCGCTGGAATGACGGTTGCCCATATCCTTTCACACCAGGGATATCAATGTACGATTTTTGAATCCTTACCAATCTTCGGCGGCATGTTGTCGGTCGGTATTCCGCACTACCGCCTGCCCCGTGATATTATTGGGGCTGAGTTATACGCCTTGAAACATTGCGGTGTTGAAATTGTCTACGGTACCACTATTGGTGAAAATAAGACCCTCGATCAACTCAGAGAGGAAGGGTTTGCTTCTATTTTTCTTGGAGTAGGGGCTCACGAAAGCAGGAAGCTCGGCATTGAAGGTGAAGAGGAAACCGAAGGCGTACTGCACGGAGTTGATTATCTTCGTCGTGTCCTCAGTGGCGAGGATCTGGACATAGGCAATCGTGTTGTCGTTGTCGGCGGCGGTAATGTGGCTATTGATGTTGCCAGGGTTGCCCTCCGTCGTGGTTCCAAAGACGTATTTCTTCTGTATCGTCGAACAAAAGAAGAGATGCCCGCATCGAAAATGGAAATCCATCACCTTGAAGAAGAGGGGGTTCGCATTGAGATGCTCGCCGCGCCTGTCAAAATCATTCATGAAAACGGTAAGCTTTCCGCTATCGAGTGCGTTCGCATGGAACTCGGCGATCCTGATGCATCCGGGCGCCGTCGTCCGGTTGTCAAAGAAGGCTCAAACTTTCTCCTCAAAGCCGACTCCATCATTCCCGCCATCAGCCAAAAGGTACGGCATAATGCCGACAGGGGCGTTGAACTTGCGTCCGAGTCTTGGGGAACCTATCGGGTTGATGCGAAAACCCTCCAATCTACGAGCGTGGAATGGATTTTTGCCGGTGGAGACGATGTACTCGGGCCACAGACGGTGGCCAAGGCTGTCTACCAGGGAAAGGTTGCCGCCGAATCCATGCATCGATATATGCAGGGGCTTGATATGCTTGAGGGCCGGGATCTTACCTGTTACATGGTTGATTGGTAAGCGAATAACCAGTGACGGTGGAAATTGTAACCCTGAGATAAGTATCCGGTCACAGTGTAAATAACTCGGTTACCGGTACTTTTCAGATATACTCCATATCGGAGTTTTGCTGAAGGGGTACCGGAAATCAGTATTGAGCTGCTGCCGTCATATGTTGGTTGACATAGGCGGATATCCCGGCGGCAATCTGATTGGCGATCTCGCTCAGGAAGGAGTCTTTCCTGAGTCGTTTGGCCTCCATTGGATTGGTTATAAAGGAAATTTCTACCAGGACAGCCGGCATTTGGGCGCCGATTAAGACGTAGAAAGGTGCCTTTTTGACCCCATGATCTTTTACCTGATACTTATCTTTTCTCAGTCCGGAAATCATAGTAGTCTGAACGAAACGAGCCAGCCTGGATGACTCCAGAATCTTTGAATTTTGCATGAGATCGGTGAGGATGTGTTGCATCTCGCTGATATTATGGGTTGAGGTTGCGTTCTCGCGTGCGGCTACCCGCATGGCCTCGCCATTGGTCGCCAGATTTAAGTAAAAGGTTTCTATGCCCCTTGTTGCTTTGTTGGGATGGGCATTGACGTGGATGGAGACAAACAGATCCGCTCCGGCTGTGTTGGCCAGTGCTGTCCGTTCTTCCAATGGAATGAAAATATCCGTTTTTCTGGTCAGCGATACCTCGTAGTTATATTGTTTCTTGAGCAATTTTTTCACTTTTTTAGCAACTTTCAGAACAATATCTTTTTCCTTTAATCCAAAAGCCATGGCCCCGGGATCTTTGCCCCCATGTCCCGGATCAATAATTATCTTTCGTATTCCGAGTCCAAGCTGCTGGGCAAGCGAAAGACGAGATTTTTGCGTTTTGTGGATCGGTGCCGGCGGCTGTATATGGGATCGGGAGCGGTGCCTGGGCCTTTTCTTGGTGAAATCTTCCAGAACTATAATAGATGGGCCAGAGGCCGTTGCCCCGACCTTCGGTTGTGTTTTCGGTAACTCGGGACCAGGATCCGCCGGTTTTGCGGCAGCGGCCGTTGTTGTCTTTGTCTTTGGTTTAATACCGTGGACGTCAATGACGATTTTAAAGGGATCTTTGAGGTTGAAAATTTTATAATCGGAGATTGATTCAATATCAAGAACCACCCGGACCGTGTTGTCGTTGAATTGACCGATACGAACCCGTTTGAGCAGCCCGTCTTCAATGGGCACAGGGGTTTGGAATTGAGGGGCAATGGTGCTGTCTTTCAGGTCAATATAGAGTCGTCTTGGCTGGTCACCGTCTTTTTCCAGCAGACTTGTTGTATAGGTTACCGGCCTGGAGGCTTGAATGACGATGCGGGTATAATCAGCAGAAGACCAATGCTTTACCGGCAGAATATCGGCAGGCGGAGTGCCTGGTAAATCAGACTGGGAACCGGGTGCAGAAATTCGACCGTGTTGTGCGAGTCCGGCTAATTTTTTTCCGGCTTTGGCACATTGGTCACCCCGGGGATAGCGGCTGATGATTTTTTTATACAGTTCAGCCGCCCGTTTCGGATCTTTTTTTTCCCTTTGGTACAGTTGTGCAACCGCAAAGAGAGCGTCATCGGCAAGCCTGTTGTCCGCAAATCGGGATGCAAGCTGGAGGTAGGTATTGATCGATTCGTCCAGATCAATGGGCAGGTGAAAACGGTGGTACATCTGTTGGTACATGCCGGCCATCATATAGAGACATGATGGCGCAAGAGGGCTCCCGGTGTCCAGCAGATAGAGGCGGTGAAAGTTCCGCACTCCCGCAAGCCAGTTCAATCTGTTCTTTCCACGGGCGGGAGTCTGTTGCAGCCCGTGCAGGTAATCTTTTGCCTGGGCATACAACCTCGTATTTTCCCGGGAAGCGGTTGCCTGACGCGGCAGCGGGGCTCCGGAAACGGTCTTCGGAAAAGGTGTGATTAGAAGGCAGCTTGTCAGGAGGAGGAAGACAGCAAGGGAGAGGAGTGGCTTACGCGTGCCGTTGAAAAAAAACGCAGGCTGGGATACGGGTTGCCGAAACCGCATAATGTCGCAGATTTTCAATAGACGTATGCCGGGTGGAAAAGAGTAATACAGGGCAGGTGAAGTCTCGGTACGAAAAGATACGATTGCGCATGAACAAACGACATTTTTTCCCCCGGATTTACCTTGGCGCCAGTGAGCCGCACCCGCTGCAATATGCGGGTATCAATAAGGTTGAATAATACAGCTGCTTCTTCAGGCCACCTTGAAAAATTGCTGTTTTGCCCAATTTCTGTCTCACGGTAAAAAAAAAATGCTCACATATGCATAATATGCTGCGCTTTTATTTTTCACTGTTCCTTGAACTTGAACAAAATATCTAATTTTTCAAGGTACCCTTTATTCTATATAGATAAGTATAGCGTATCCCGGCGCGGAGGTAAAATAAATAGTTTTTTTATCCCGTTGTGTGTTTTTTGTCGTCGTTAACCGCTCAATTTTTCTTCACCCAGGAGTTGCCGGGCCTCATAAAGGATGTCCAATGCCTGTTGCGGGGTTGTGTTGTCCGGGTCGACACTTGCAAGCAGCTTTCTCAGCCTTCTTTCCCCCGGCTGAAACAGCGAAAGCTGTTGCGGCTGTCGGCGCCGGGCTTCGTCCCGGCGGAGTGTGTTTTTCCCGTTTAACGCCCCTTCTTCAATGGAACGTAAGATTTTTTTTGCCCTCTTGACGACTGGTTGCGGAACGCCGGCGAGCGCGGCTACCTGGATGCCGTAACTACGGTTGGTGGCTCCTTTGATCAGTTTATGGAGGAAAAGAATGGAATCCTGCCATTCCCGGACGGCAATGGAATAGTTTTGAATACGTTTGTGTGTTACGGCCAGTTCTGTCAACTCATGATAATGGGTGGCAAAGAGAGTTTTTATCCCGATATTTTTTTTATTTGCCAATGCTTCGGCAACGGCCCAGGCAATGGAGAGGCCGTCGTAGGTCGAAGTACCCCTGCCGATTTCATCTAAAATGACCAGGCTGTTTTCGGTGGCATTGTTGAGAATATTGGCGGTTTCATTCATCTCCACCATAAATGTCGACTGGCCGCGCCGCAGGTCGTCCATGGCACCGACCCGGGTGAATATTCTATCAACAAGGCAAATGTCGGCCCTGTCGGCGGGAACAAAACTGCCGAGATGGGCCATGAGGACGATAAGTGCCGTCTGTCGGAGTACCGTTGATTTGCCGGCCATGTTGGGGCCGGTAATAATCAGGAGTTCATTTTCTTCCTGATCAAGGTGGATGTCATTGGGCACGAAGCTTCCTGTCGGCAGTGCCCGTTCAATGACGGGATGCCGTCCTTCCTCAATGGTAATGGCCTGATTGGTATTTATTGACGGTTTGACGTAGTGATATCGTTTCGCGGCCTGGGCCAGGGAGGCGAGAAAATCAATTCGTGCTATTGCCGCCGCCGTCTGCAGTAACCGTTCGGAGCCGGCTGAAATATGGCTGCGGATATCCAGAAACAGGGAGTATTCCAGCTCAAGCCGCCGTTCCTGGGCTGTGGCGATTTTATTTTCCAGTTCCTTGAGTTCCGGAGTAATAAAACGCTCCGCATTGACCAGGGTCTGTTTGCGGATATAATCTTCAGGCAACTCCACCGCTTGTGCGCGGCTGACCTCAAAAAAGTAACCGAAGACGCGATTGTATCCGACTTTCAACTTTGCAATGCCGCTGCGCGTTCGTTCCTTGGCCTCAAGGGCGAGGATGAGCTGTTTCCCGTCATGGAGCAGGGACAGCAATTCATCAAGTTCATCATTATAGCCCTTGTTGATCAGGCCGCCCTCGCGCAGAGAAACAGGCGCATCGTTACGAATGGCCCGATTGATCAATAGGTAGAGATCATCCAGGGTATCAAGGGCCTCGCCGATTGATCGCAGCAGTCCTGGTGGCGCCGTCAGCAGCAGGTCTTTGAGTTCCGGCAGCCGTGCCAGCGAGATACCCAAACTGTTCATGTCCCGGGCATTGCCCTGGCCAAGGGTTAATCGACTGCAAAGACGTTCAATATCATAGATGTCGCCTAAATGTTGACGGATGGTATCCAGCATTCGACCGTCGGACAGCAGTTGCTCAAGACTTCCCAGCCGTTGATGGATTTTGTCCTCGTCCTGGAGAGGAAAGAGGATCTGGCTATTGAGAAAGCGGGCACCCATCGGGGTACGGGTCAGATCAAGGACCCAGAGAAGGGATCCGGTACGCTTGCCGCCGATAATCGTTTCGGTCAGTTCAAGATTCCGCCGGGAGGCATCATCGATAACGAGGTATCCGCTTTGGGCCAGGGGACTGATTTTTCGTATATGGGAAATATCCGTTTTCTGGGTTTCCTGAATATAGGATAAAAGCGCTCCTCCTGCCCTGGTTCCGGCCGGCAGCCGTTCGCAGCCAAAACCCGCCAGGCCGGTGGTGCCGAAATGCTCGGTCAGGGTAGTGGTGGCGATTTCCCGGTCAAAATGCATGTCGCCGCGAATGGTGAGGCAGATATCACCCAGAAGGCTGCGTACGTCTTCAAGCAGTGGGGCAAGTATGTCCTGATCTTTTTCGGCAATGAGCAACTCCGCCGGCTGCATGCGGGTGAGGTCGTCAAGGGCCGGGTCAAACCGGCCATTCCTGCAATCTGATTGGTTGATCAGAAAGTTGCCGGTGGATACATCAAGAAAGGCAAGGCCGATAATAGTCTGTTTTTTATTGTGGTTGTCAACGCAGAGGGCAGCGACAAAGGTGTTGCTTTTTTCATCGAGGATCTGGTCGTCGGTGGTGACGCCCGGGGTGACGATCCGTACCACTTCACGGCGAACGATTCCCTTGGCTTCCTTTGGATCTTCCACCTGCTCACAGATGGCAACCCTGTAGCCGGCCTTGATCATCTTGCCGAGGTATCCGGAGACGGCGTGAAACGGTACTCCGCACAT
>WGCP01000236.1 GCA_015493715.1 Desulfobulbaceae bacterium | reverse complement strand
GGCTTCATATCGGCGAGCCAGGCTAAGCGCAAAACGAAAAACCGGACGAGTATGTTTGCCCAAATCCGTGACGTAAAGAATTTTTTTTATCTCAGGTAATAAGGACATGTTTAATCTCCCGGAATTGTGGGCAAAGGGAGCAACGGGCAGAGAATCTGCCCGCTACCGAATCTGCAATTTTAATATCCGTGCAATTTATCCAGAAATTCAGGCAGGAAAAGTGATACCTGCGGCACATAGGTTATAATAATCAAAAAGAACAGCAGCAACAGCAGCCAGGGCAGCGCGGCTTTAATGACCCAGCCGATACTGTGGCCGGTTATACCTGCGGTCACAAAAAGATTGAGGCCCACCGGTGGAGTCAGCATACCGATCTCCATGTTGACGACCATGATAATGCCCAGATGAATGGGATCTATGCCCAGTTTCAAGGCAATGGGAAAGAGAATCGGCGCCATGATAAGGAGAATGGCGGAAGGCTCCATAAAATTGCCGGCGGCAAGTAAGAGCAGGTTGACGACAATCAGAAATCCCCAGGAAGGCAGACCCCAGTGAACGATCAATTCGGCCAGGTGGTGGGGGATGCGTTCCGTGGTCAACACATGCGCAAAGAGCATGGCATTGGCGATAATAAAGAGCAGCATGATACTGACCTTGGAGGCATCCAGCAGCACTTTGTTTACGTCCTTATCGGTCACGCATTTCGGCAGGGCCAGCAGCATCTGACCGCTGTTGCGGAAAAATGCCGATCCCCCGCTTTCCCCGTCCTTTCTCCATGGAACATCTTTCAACGGACCGATATCGCGATAACCAAAAACAGCCACAGCAAAGGCATAAACCGCAGAAACGGCGGCTGCCTCCGTAGGGCTGGCAATGCCGCCGTAGATGGAACCGAGCACAATAATGATCAGCATCAGACCGCCGAATGCGGAGGCGCCTGAACTGATTATTTCCCCAAATCCGCGCCACGGTTGGGCCGGAATCTTCTTTACCCGGGCGGCGATATAAATGGCAATCATAAGGATGAACCCCATGAGCAGACCTGGCAGGAATCCGGCCATGAACATCCGGGCGGCAGAGACCTCGGTTGCGGCCGCATACACCAGCATGACGATGGAGGGAGGGATCAGGATACCCAGGGTGCCGGCATTGGTGATGACGCCTGCGGCAAAACTCTCCGGATACCCGGCCTTGACCATACCGACAATGACGATACTGCCAATGGCGGCCACAGTCGCCGGAGATGAGCCGGACACGGCGGCAAAAATCATGCAGGCCATGACCGAGGCCATGGCGATACCACCACGAATATGGCCGACCAAACTTAAGGCAAACCGAATAATGCGCTTTGCCACCCCGCCGGTGGAAAGAAAGGCCGAGGAGAGAATAAAAAATGGTATGGCCAGCAGGGTATAGTGCTCGGACAGCGATGCAAAAAGTTTTAGCGCAATGGAAGCCAGGGAATCGTTGGAAAAAAACAAAATCGTTGTGATGCTTGAAAAACCAAGGGCAAGTGCAATGGGCATGCCCAGTAGCATACAGACAAACAACAAGCTGAACAGAGCGGCGATTGTCATAACTTGACTCCCTCCTCTTTCAGTTCTTCGACCAGTTCCATGCTATCATCCGCCTCATTGGCATAGCGAAAGCCATCAGCCTTATTGGTAATTATATCCCACAACAAAATAAAGATCCTGATAGAGAGAAAAAGGAACCCGATAATAAGTATACTATGGGCAATCCAAGCGGGAATGGGAATATCTTCAAGTTCGATGCCTATTCGCTTGACCTTGTCAAGATAGATCCAACTACCATATAAAATCATGGCACAATAAGCCAAACCAAAAAGACAGCCAATGGCCGATAAGATACGTCGCCCGGTTCTCGGGAACATCTTGACAAAGGCATCCACACCGATATGCGATCCGACTTTTATCCCATAGGAAGCGCCGAACAGGACAAACCAGGCCGACATATGCAATGTCAGCTCCTGGGTCCACATAAAGCCGGTATTAAAACCAAACCGCATGACGACATCGACAAAAACCAGGAGAGTAGTCAGGGCCATTAACAGGCAGATAACCGCCTCTTCCGTTCGATTGAGAAGACGTAACATACGGAACCTCATGAAAAAATGGGGTCGGCCCCTAACAGGCACGACCCCGGGAAAATCACAATAAAAACAATTTATTTTGCCTGATTTGAACCATAGGCAGCGTCAATCAGATCTTTGCCGATCTGTCCTTCAAACTGTTTCCAGACAGGTTTCATTACCTCAACCCACTGGGCACGCTCTGCAGGTGTCAGCTCAATGATTTCACTGCGTTTTGAATCAATGATTTTCTGTTTATCAGCCTTGGATTTTTCAGCGGCAACCTTATTGCCGAAGGCAATGGCCTCATCAAGAGATTTTTTCAACACACTGCGGACATCGGCGGGCAGGCCGTTCCAAAAATCAGCAGAGGTAACAACCAGGTAATCAAGCAGACCATGGTTGGACTCGGTGATATAGGGCTGAACCTCAAAAAATTTCTTGGAATAGATATTGGACCAGGTATTTTCCTCGCCGTCAATGGCCTTGGTCTCAAGAAGTGTGAACACCTCGGAAAAGGGCTTTTTGAGCGGCGTGGCCTTTACAGCCTTGAACTGGGCGGCAAGGACATCCGAGGACATGATGCGGAACTTGAGTCCCTTGGCATCGGCGGGAACATGAATCGGCTTGGAAGCGGTGAGCTGTTTCAAGCCGTTGTGTAGATAACCAAGACCAATAAGTCCCTTTTTACTGATGGAATTGAGTAATTTTACACCGGCAGGGCTCTGCTGAAAACGGTCAACGGCAGCCATATCCTTAAAGAGAAACGGCAGATCATAGAGTTGCAATTTTTTGGTATAGCGGCTGAACTTGGACAAAGCCGGCGCGGCCATCTGGACATCACCAAGAAGCATGGCCTCAAGAACCTTGTTGTCACCGAACAGCTGGGAATTGGGATAGACCTCAACAACGACCTTGCCGGCAAGACGCTCTTTAACCAGATCGCGGAACTTATTGGCCATCTGACCTTTAGGAGTGTTTTCCGCAACAACATGGGAAAACTTGATAACAATGGGCTTTGAAAAAGCCGGGACCGCGAGCATAGTCACGGACAGGGCCGCAACCGCACAGGAAAGACATACTTTTCTTAACATACTTCCTCCATTTTAATTGATTAAGGGTTCGATCAGAAATAGCTTCGTAGAGATGAATAGACAATGTGATATAGATTTAGTCGATCTGATTGAATGAAACCGCAGGCGTAGCAGGGCTACGTCGAGGATTTCATGAATGAAGATCGGCTGAAGATATGTTGCAGTGTCAACTCAGAATACGGAGTAATTTTTGACCGGACCCTAAACAAACCGTCCCCCCGGGACCAGACCGGAAGATACGGTTGTACACATCCTTATCTTGAAAAAGAAGCAAAGAATCTGCCAGTTGTTCAAAGAACAATAATCACCGATTACCGCCATGGATCACTGCCGTCGACACCAACGATACAACTTTTCCAAGATGCTGATTTATAGTCCTAAACTAGTATTAATCGTATTTTTCCATTTCCATCAACAACAGGTATACCATGCGACCCTAAGCAAAACCCATTCAAAAAAACGGGTGGACTTCCACCCGTAAAGGAATCTCAACGGGGTGTTTTTCACCCATTTTGACCGGCGATAACAGGAAGTCTGCCGCCAGTGACAACGCCTTAAGGCGCATTACTTATAGTCGGATTTATCCAACTTGTACTTGCACATTTTATCATAGAGGGTTTTACGGGCAAGGGAGAGGGTTGCCATGGTATCCTTAATGGATCCACGATTGGTAGTCAGGGCCTGTTCAATCAAACCGCGTTCAAAGCACTCCACCTGTTCGGGAAGACCGGTAACTTCAGCAATATCCTGGCCGGAGAGCATCCGTTCCATGGAATGATCAAACTGACTGCCGAGCAATACATATCGTTCCGCCAGATTTCTCAGTTCCCGGACATTTCCGGGCCAGTTATACGACATCAGGACATTCATCTGGTCCTTTTCCGGCAGGGGGACTTCACGTTGATAGCGATGCCCGGCGACCAACAGAAAATGATGAAAGAGCAGGGGAATATCATCACGACGTTTGCGCAGGGGCGGAATTTCCAGGGTCACCACATTAAGCCGGTAATACAAATCTTCTCTGAATTTCCCCTTGTCCGCCGCCTGACGCAAATCAATCTTGGTCGCGGCAACCACCCGGAAATCAAGCGAAATAACGGTATTTGAACCAAGTCGCTCCAGGGAGCGCTCCTGCAGCACTCTGAGCAGACGGACCTGGGTCTGCAATGGCATGGTTTCAATTTCATCAAGGAACAGGGTACCGCCAGCTGCATGTTCAAACTTGCCGATTCGTACGCTCTCGGCCCCGGTAAAAGAACCGGCCTCATGGCCGAAAAGCTCATCTTCTATCATGGATTCGGGGACGGCGCCGCAGTTGATGGCAACAAAGTTTTTTGACCGCCTCGAGCTGTGCTCGTGCAGGGATCTGGCCACCAGTTCCTTGCCGGTCCCGGTCTCCCCCATCACCAGGATATCGGCGCCGGTATCAGCGAGCTGGGCGATGGTTGCCCGCAGTTGCCTGACCTGTCGTGTTTTTCCTATTATCCGGGGACCGGGCGCGCTATGGGCCTCCAGTTCGGTCCGCAGGTGTCTATTTTCAAGGGTCAGCGCCCGTTTTTCCAGGGCCCGCTGTACGGTTTTGACAAGACGTTCCGGCGCGTAGGGCTTTTCAATAAAATCATAGGCTCCCGTGCGCATGGCCTTGACTGCAGTTGACACGTCTCCATGACCAGTAATTATAATCACCGGCAGGTCCCGGTCGATTTTTCGTACCCGTTCAAGAAACTGTATGCCGTCAATACCGGGAAGTCGAATATCGCAGATGATAATTCCCGGCCACTCGTCAACAAGAAAAGTGAGCGCCTCTTCAGCCGTCTCAAGACAGGTCGCTTCAAAATCCGCCAGCTCCAGGGTCTGCCTGTTTGCCAATCGGATATGAGGCTCATCATCAATAAAAAGAACCTGCCGTAATTCCTGCATTGTCTTTCCTATTTTTCTTTCCCGGAGGGATCCTGAACTATTCAGCCGACTCCCGGTGTAGAAGCACGACAAAGACGGTGAACGTTCCCTCTTCTTCCAGATAGATATGGCCGTCCATTTCTTCAATAATTCTCCGGGTAATGGTCAAGCCCAATCCCAGGCCCTGCCCCGATGGCTTGGTGGTATAAAATGGATCAAAAACCTTTTCCCTGTCGCTAACATCCACCCCAGGTCCGTTATCCCGTACTTCGACACGCACCATATCCTCAAAAAAACGTCCGGTCACCGCGACAATCGGAGTCTTGTGTCCCTGCACGGAATGGACTCCATTGGTGATCAGGTTGACCAGGGCCTGCTGCAGTAACAGGGAATTGGCCCGCACCCTTATATCGGCCGGGTTCAGATCTATACCGATTGTGATCCCGGTTTTGCCGAGCATGGGCATGAGGATTTCCAGTGCACCGTCGACAACACCCTGCAGAGGCAGGCTGCTCAGGTTGCCTCGACTTTTCCGGGAAAAAATCTTGAGCTGGCTCCCTATTCCAGCCATACGCTCGGTGAGTTCGGCAATCCGATCAAAATTGGAAATTGCCTCTTCAACACGCCCTTTAATCAATAATTCCCGCCCATTAGCGCCATAGGCCCGGATGGCCGCCAACGGCTGGTTGAGTTCATGGTTGATGCCGGTCGCCATTTGACCGATTGCGGCAAGTTTTGCCGTATGAATCAATTCTTTGCGCGCATGCCGCAGTTTTTCCTCGGCCCGCCTGCGATCACCGATCTCCAGACGCAGCTGACTGTTAACTTCACTCAAGGCACTGGTCCGCTCACTGACCCGCCGCTCAAGATCAAGATTCACCTGTTCAAGCATTCTACGGCTTTCTTCTTCATGGCATCTCTGTTCCTGTAGACGCAATCGCTGCTGCCGATACATCAGCACGAGGACGACAACCAAAATAAAGGCGGCGGCGGTACCGATCAAGGTGCGGCGCACCAGCAAGCGTACATGCTTGGTATCACTTAAAATATGAACCTGCCACCCGGCCTGGGGCATGGTTTGACTCTGCTGCAGGTATTCCTTTTTGCGGCCATTCTCCAGAAGGGACAGCAGGGTACCGGTATCTGTTGAGTTTGTAGCCAGCACGGGAACAGGAGTCAAACGGGATTTTGGATAGCGGCGGCTTTGTTCTATCCGGGTCTTTACCTCGGGTGACAGGGGATGAAGCGCCTGAAACCGCCAGGCTGGGTTGGTACTGAGAAAAATAACGCCATCGGGATCGGTGACCAGAAAGGTTTCATCACGATGCCCCCAGTTATGCTCCACCTTATCAATGTTGATTTTAACGACCACGGCTCCTATAATCTCGCCATTGCTTCGGACCGGATAGGCAAAGTAATACCCGCGACGGCTTGAAGTTGTGCCAAGGGCGAAATAACGCCCTAACTGACCCTTCATGGCCTGTTTAAAATAAGGTCGGTAACTGAAGTTTCTGCCGATAAACGGACGTTCGGCATCCCAGTTGGAAGCTGCGATGGTCAACCCCTCACGATCCATAAGATAGGTGTCGGCCGCATCGGAAATATCGTTAATGGTGGCAAGGTACCGATTAAGCGCCTCTATACGATCCCGACCACCCGGATTTTTCATAAAACTGACCAACCTCTTATTGGTGGCCAGCAGTTCCGGCAGCCCTTCATATTTTTCCAGGACTCCCCGCAGATAGGAAACATACAGTTCTAAGCGAGCGTTTCCTTCGCCGGCAAGATCCCGTAATCCCTGCCGGGAGGTAAAACGGGCGGTCGTCAATACCAACACAATGAGCAGTGCTCCTGCGGCAAGAAAAAACAGAAAACCACAAGAGCGAAGCAAGGGTGATGATTCTCCGCATATCCATCCCTTTCCGGCCGGCCTTATCCAGGACATGTAAGTATTTTTACGAACCTATATGATCCATATCCCACGGGCATAATCACAAGATTATAGTCCGGGGAGCCATTGCCACCCATTCATTCTTTGTTTCTACATGGCGACCAGAGGCAGATAATCAGGACTCCATCGCAACCTGCGAATGAGTTCCTTAAGCCGTGTGGGATCATTCTGGTGTTGAAAGGTGGAAAATGCACAATTTCTGCTCACTCCAAGCTTGATTGCCGATTCACCGACGGCCTGGGCCACCTTAAGACTGACATCGGCCAGAGTGGTCACTTCCGGCAGCAGGGCTCCCTGTTGTAACTGTTCCGTCGTTACCGCACCGGCGACGGCCCGGGCAGCGGCAGTAAAAAATTCAGGCCTCACCTCTCCGGCACCCGATGCCAGAGTACCAAGACCAATCCCGGGAAAGACAAAAACATTATTTGATTGCCCCACCCTATAGGTTTTGCCACCATGCTCGACATCTGGAAACGGCGACCCGGTCGCCACCAGTGCCCGTCCATCCGTCCACCTGTAAATATCCGCCGGAATGGCCTCGGCGTGATCGGTCGGATTGGAAAGCGGCATAATGAGCGGTCTATCTGAATTTTCCATCATGGAATCAACAACTTCATGGGTAAAACAACCCGCCTGGCCGGAGGTGCCTATTAAAATGGTGACCTTTGCCTTTTTGACGACATTTTCAAGATGCAGGTCCGAGTCTTCCTTGAGCCATTCAAGTCGTGCCGGATCCTTGGCAAATTTCTGTTTATACGGCAGCAGATCACGATCCGTTGTGATAAGTCCCCTGGAATCCAGAGCAAAAATTCGGGCAAGGGCCTCCTCATCGGAGAGTCCCTCTTCGCAGAGCGCAGTCTTTATCTGTTCGGCGATCCCTACGCCACCAGCACCTGCCCCGTGAATGAGATATACCTGATCCCGCAACGATTCTTTTTTCAGACGCATGGCTGCCAGCATGCCTGCCAGCGCCACTGCGCCGGTACCCTGGATATCATCATTAAACGAAATCAGATCATGGAGATAGGAATCACGAATGGCAAAGGCATTCTGTTTGGAAAAATCCTCCCACTGGCAGAGCGCATTGGGAAAAACGTGACGAAAGGCGCGGGCAAAACGCTGGACAAAATTTATGTACTCGTCACCCCTGATCCTCGGATGCCGCCAGCCCAGATACTCATCATCATTGAGCAGGTCCTGATTGTCCGTCCCCACATCAAGGGAGATGGGCAGACAATGCCAGGGAGCAATTCCAGCGCCCTGGGTATACAGCATCAGCTTGCCCACACAGATGGCTATACCGCCGGCGCCCTGGTCGCCGATACCGAGGATTCCCTGATTATCGGTCACTACGGCGACACGGATATCCCTTGTCTGGAATCGGCGAAGCACATCCTCGGCATATTCAATATTGCCCGGATAAAAATGAAGACCGTTGGCGGAACGAAACATGGAGGAAAAATGCTGACAGGCAAGGCCGACCGTCGGCGTATAGATAATCGACATATAGCGGGCAATGTCACTCTTTATCAGGGCATGAGCCAGGGTAACGTTGCGGTCAAACAGAGAACGGATATAGATAAATCGTTCAATATCGCTGTTTTTATTCTCCACCTTATAGCGGCTGTTTTCCACCTGGTCCTCAAGGCTTCTTGTCGCCGGAGGAAGCATGGAAATAAGCCCAAGACGCCTCCGCTCCTCAAAGGTGAAGGCGGTCCCCTTGTTAATAAAGGCATTTCCATGGATACTGGTGCCGGAATCATACACATAAATCTCACGGGTATTACCGTACTCATCATATTTGAATATAGCGGAATTTTCTGACATTTCGTATACTCCCTCAGTGATGGTGGGATATAAACAACGTATATAAAAAGTTCTCACGCTGAGAATTTTTTACTCTTTCCTCTCTTGTAGCACTCTCCCCTTGGACAGGCAATGACAAGCTGGCAAAAAATCCTGAAAAAAAGCATAACCTCTCCGGAGGAGCTCGTGCAGTGTCTGGGTGGTAGCTACCGGAATATTGCCCGCGTCGCGGCAACCTATCCGCTGCGAATCAATCCCTATTATCTTGATCTTATCCAAAAAACCGGACTGCCGCTCTACAGGCAGGCCGTTCCCGATCTGCTAGAGTTGAATGATGACGAGGGTATGTTTGATCCTCTGGCCGAGGAACGTTTGAGTCCCGTACCCAACCTGGTCCACAAATACCCGGACCGTGCCCTGTTCCTTGTCTGCAACGAATGCGCCATGTACTGCCGCTTCTGTACACGAAAAAGGAAAGTGGGAACGCCGAAGATGCGCATCAATGAACAGACACTTGATGCCGGATTCAACTACCTCCGCAAGACCCCGCAGATACGAGAAGTGCTGCTCTCGGGTGGTGACCCTCTGCTCCTTAGTGATAGCAGACTGGAAGACATCCTGAGCCGATTAAAGGAAATTCCGTCCATTGAGGTTATCCGTATCGGCACTCGGGTTCCCTGCACCCTGCCCATGCGTGTAACCGATGAGCTGGCCGCTCTGCTGAAAAAATTTCATCCGCTCTATATCAATACCCATTTTAATCATCCTGCTGAAATTACACCGGAGGCAACCCTTGCCTGCATGCGTCTTGCCGATGCCGGTATCCCTCTCGGCTGTCAGACTGTGCTGCTTAAAGGCGTCAATGACGATGCCCAGACCATTTACCGGCTCATGCGTAAGCTGCTTGCCATTCGCGTTAAGCCCTATTACCTGTTTCAGGCCGACCTCACCCGGGGCACCTCCCATTTCCGTACCCGCATCGAAACCGGCCTTGACATCATGCAGCACCTGATCGGGCACCTGTCAGGCATGGCAGTGCCGACCTTTGCCCTGGACGCGCCCGGCGGCGGCGGCAAAATTCCGTTGACCCCCGCCTATATCAACACCTGCGGCGAGACTCTGGAATTTACCACCTACCAAGGCGCAACGTGCAGCTATCCCAACCACCAAAGCAAAAGCTGGTAAAAATATTTTTCCAACGACCAGAGAAAAAATAATCACCCGGCATTCCCGGTCTTTTCGTCCTGGGCTCCCAATGGTGAAAAAGGATAAATTTTCAAGATATACGACCACTTCCCTTTGTTAAATTCACAACAACATCGCCCCTCAAATAGAGGAATTATTCTTTTTCCATGGTTCGAACGAAAAAGCCTCCTTGAAGTGACCGGAAAACCTGATATATAATAACATAATCGTTTACTATTTTTACTGAGCAAAGGATGGGTACAATCATGACAATGAGCCGGGATCAGGTCATCCAAACCGTTTTGCAATCAGAGGGCCTTCCCACTTTACCGGCGGTAGCCTCCAAGCTCCTGATGATAGCGGGCAAGGAGGAAACGACTTTGACCGATATCGCCAACCTGATCAGTAAGGACATGGCCCTTGCCGCAAAGATACTCAAGGTCTCCAATTCAGCCTTTTACTCGTTTCCTCAGCAGATCAGTTCCATCAACCAGGCGGTTTCCATCCTGGGTACCAATGCGGTTCGCAGCCTGGTCCTCTCCTTTTCCTTTCTTTCCATGCGCACAAAGAGCAAGAATGCAACCGCCTTTGATTTCAAACAGTTCTGGGAACAATCCCTGGCCGGAGCCGTTGCCGCCAGATTGATTTTGGACCAGGTTCCCGGTGCCGATACCGAGGAGACCTTTATCTCCGCCCTGCTCCACAATATCGGCCAGTTGATTTTCGCCTCTACCCTGCCCGATCAGTACGAACAGGTTCTCACGCAGATGGCAAAGGATGAAGGGGCAGTGGAGAGTGAAATTGAAAAAGAAATTATCGGTGAAGAGCATAGCGTGGTCGGTTTTGCCGTGGCCGAGCACTGGGGGTTTCCCGAATCCCTACTCCTGCCGATCAAGTATCATCATCAGCCGGAAAATTATGACGGCGGAGACAAACAGGTCGCCCGCAGCATCAATGCTATTTACCTGGCCGACATCCTGACCGGCATCCTCT
>WGCP01000235.1 GCA_015493715.1 Desulfobulbaceae bacterium | reverse complement strand
GGGTGAGCAGGGGTCGATGGTCTGTAGAGTTGATGATCTCTCTTCACACCACGACGAAAAGTAAGGATCCTCTCTTGTCGGGCAATACAAAAGGCGACACAGACGCTACAATACAGAGCAGTCCGGGGGTAAGGAACAATTCCTGAATACGAGTAGGTTGTCTGCTATCCTGTTGTTATAAATGGAGGAAAATTCAGGGTACACCATTGCCTGCAGATAGCAGGCAATGGTGTAATCATATGTGGAATTTTTTTGGTGATTGTGGAACTCGGGTTGAATGAATACCCGGTCCTTTGCATCAGGGCTGGATAGTGCATCAGATTATCAGGTCATAGCCGCTGTTTTTCCAGGCCGTTATGCCCCCGGCAAGACTATGGACATGCTGAAAACCCTGTGATTGCAGATAACTGGCGGCAATATTTCCGCGATAGCCGACTCCGCAGGTGACTATTACCTCTTCATCTTTGGGGATATCCGGTGTATTATTGAGCAGCTGATTGAGTGGCAGGTGTTGTGCTTCTTGAATATGGCCACCGTTCCATTCAAGATCTGATCGCACATCAAAGAAATGGGAGATGTTGCCGGTTGTAATTTTTTCATGCAACCGGGCGGCCGAAATCTGCCAGAGCTGGTCAATAGGCATTCCGGCTTCCTGCCAGCTGGTCATTCCGCCATAGAGATACCCTATTACCCTGTCGTATCCTATCCTATGTAATTCGACGAGCATTTCACTATATGCCTCTTCACCTGTGACAACCAAAATCAGTTCAGCATCCGGTTCAATGACCATGCCGATCCAATTTGCGGTCTGCTTGGCAAAACCGATGTTGATTGAGCCTGGAACATGAACTCCGCCAAAAGAGGCGGTGTCTCTGGTGTCAAGCAGGACCACGCCCCGGTCGAGCTCCTTTTTGACCTGCAAGGGTGACAGATCCCGTACGACGGGGCATCGATCAAGCAACGGCACGCCGGATTTGTTGGTTGTAATGATATGGGTAAAGCTTTTGGGGCGATCCGGAAAGCTTTCGGTCATGGACAGGAGAAACTCTTCCTTGCTCAGTTTGAAGATAGGATTGCTTTCTTTTTCGTATCCGACCGTGGAACTTGATTTGGAACTCATCCCTTTGCCACAGAGCGATCCTTCCCCATGGGCAGGGAAGATTTCAATACTCTCCGGTAACCTGGTCAACTTGTTAAACAGCGAGTCGTAGAGATTCTCCGCCTGCTCATGGATCAGCTCTTTGCCTGCCAGGTCCGGTCTGCCGACATCACCGACAAACATGCAATCACCGGTCAGTATCATCCATGGTTTGTCATTTCGCGCAGTATCCGTGACCAGCAACGAGATGGAGTTGGGCGTATGGCCCGGGGTGGAGAGGGCCTCAAGTTTGACGCTGCCGAATTCAAAAATGTCGCCCTCGGCAACCGGTTTGAAGGCAAAGGTGGCAGGGGTTCCCGTCCCCATACAGATTTCCGCCCCCGTTCGTGACTGCAGCTCCATATTTCCGGAAATATGATCGGCATGGACATGGGTTTCAAAGATGTGGGTGATCTTTAAATTATTTTCGCGGGCGACTTTTATATAGTCACCCACGTCCCGTTTCGGATCAACCACACATGCGACTCCGGCCTTTGGACATCCTATGAGGTAGGAAAGACACCCCATCCCCGGGACTATAAACTGTTTGAAAAACATGACGATTCTCCTGAAAATTTTATATAAAAGTTTTGTTTGCAGAAGGCATCCATATGCCTTGCCAAGGCTCCTTCATATCTTGTTACCGCTTGCCGGATGTGGGTTCACCCGTACTCCTGATTCGTTCAAGCAGGCCACCGAATCTATAGACGCCTATGTGAGGCGCATAGAGGGAATAAATATTATCATCTATGATAAATTGTATCGTTTATGTGTCAATAATTATTATCAAGTTTGTTTTGGAAAGAAGCACAGTAACTCACGATACCTTTGATCGTTTCAGGAGCCCATAAAAATATCCCTGGAGCAGGGCACCAATCAGGATATAGAACGATAGAACCACGGTAAATTTTAGACCGAAATGGTCGATCATTATCGGAAGAAGGGGAATTTTAATAGTCCTGGAAGCAAAAAAAACCACAATTAATTCATCCCGCATTCCGTTGCTGCGTAAGTCTTCAAGCAGCGGATACCATGCATACATCGGCCCATGACTGATGACTCCGCCCGCCAGTGCCCACAACCACCCCATGTAGCTGCTGTCCCTACCAAGATACCCGGCGATTTGTCTGGGTTGTAAAAAATAGTTAAGCAGAGCGGTAAACAGGATGACGACCACAAAGATAGGCAGGATTCTCACCAAAACATGAACACTTTTCAGTAAAGCCGGTTGAGCGGATTCACGATTGAAAAGAAAAAGCACACCATAGAGAATGCAAACGGAAAGAAAAAAGTATTTGCCGCGAAAGGCAAAGGGCTTGTTCTGCTGTTTTTTCATGATAACACTTGCAGAGTCAGCGTGGTCAGCACGGCAATGAACATGGTAAAAATAAAGGACAGAATGTTACGATACAGGGTGAACTCGCCTCCGAACACCTCCACCTCCGCCGGAAGCTGGACAAATCCCAAGGTCACCCAGGAGAGGATAAAGGCTGTTACGGCATAAAGTGATACACCGTTATCAAGCAGCTCTCCTCCAACCAAGTAACTGACAATCGGGTTTCCGGCTGCTATTGAACCGGTGAGAGTTCCGAGAAGGGTATCAACAAATAAGGAATTTCCCCGGAACAGGGAGGCGAGCATTTTTGGCGTTACTATGACCTGAAAAAGACCGACCAGGCCGATGACTCCCAGCAGCAGCGGGGCCATCGCCAGGAAGGCAAGAGCGCTTTTTTGCAAAACCTTGCGAAACGCAGGCCGTTGTCCGGATTGTTTCCGTTGATTCTTTTCTCCTGCTGATTTTTTTATTTTTCCTTGACGTCGATGAGTAAAAATCGAGCAGGAGTCCGGTTCATTCATATATAAAGATGGGTACCAGGCTTAAGGTGGCCTTAATTAAATCGGCATTTATGGCCTCTGCAATTTCCTCTTCCCTTACCTCTCCCTCCGACTCGTCCCTGTCCGTTTCCACCGGAACCGGGATTTGTCCGGTTTGTTTCCCGTTCCAGACAACGGCGAAATGCCGGCAGATGATGGTCTCTGGAAGCGGCCTGCAACTGTCGAAAAACAGCAATAACGTCTGATTCTTCAGTGCCTTCAAGCAGATCATCATAAAGGGAAATATTTTCTTCTTCCGCCTGGACTGCGATTCTGCAGGCTTCCTTCATGCTTGTTGGCGGTACGGTTTCAGGGGGAACCGGTTCCGGGGGCACCGGGATGGAATATTTTTCATACAGTGGGAGAAGGAAGTTGATGTGCGCCTGTTCCGCCTCAACAATGTTGGAAAAGGGACGGACCGACCCAAAGGTGTCAATAATTTTCCGATAGGTATTTCGTGCATGGTATTCATCCATGAGCGCTCTATTGAGTTTTGTTTCAAGTTGCTTCTGCATGATGTCTCCTCCTGTGTTCGCGTTGATACGCTACAGAATATGTATATAATTACAGAGCGTGCAATTTTAATGAATTATTCGTTAATTAGCATAATTTTGTAAGGTTATATTATCATCATATGCACAAAATAAGCATAAAATACTGCAAATCAACCTCATTGACAGGGAAAGTGTTAATTCGAAGATTGCCGGAGTGCCGGGATAGAGGAGGGGGCAGACAGGTGGCAGTACCGGGCAACCCTTCATATAAATTCGGTGGCCCGGCCATTATTTTGCCGTAGAATTTTTTGAATGATCAGCCGGCGATTTTCAATAAGACCACAATTGCTATGAAAGCGCAGGCGGCAAGAGTCAGGCTGATCATGCGTATCACGAGCATGGGAACCATATCAACATCAATATTCTCCAGTTTTACTCGCAGGTGATGATACCGCCAGCCGGCCAGGATAAAGGAGGCGGCGCTGAAGAGAAGGAGCAGCGTTGCTATGGAGTGAATACTCCAGAGAGGAATGGTATTGAGCATAAATCGTTCTACGCCAAGCCCGGTGGCAAGAGATGCAAATCCGGTTCGAATCCAGGCCGCGTAGGTGCGTTCATTGGCAAGAATGGTTCGGTCAAGGGCAAGGGTATTATTGTTCGGTTGCATTGCTTCCTTGTTCAAGATGTCTTTTTTCATACACGCTACCGCCACTGAAAAAATTATATAAAGGGACCGGCAAGTCCGACGGCGATTGTTCCGGCTCCAAGCAGGGTCAGCCAGATAAAGGCCTGTCTGGTTTTGTCCCAGCTGCCGAACCAGAGTGCATAGACGGCCTTAAGAATATTGTTGCTGCCGGCGGAAATGAGAATTGCTGAAAATATTTCCTGATGGCCTATCGTATATTTTCCCGTCAGCAGCGAGAGGATAAAGGGGTCTATGTCGGTAAATCCGGCCAGGAAAGAAAATATTTTCAGGCCGCCGACTCCATAATGTTGTGTCACCGCATGGGTCAGCATGATCATGATAACAAAAAGAGCGGCAAAGATGAATGCCGTCCCCAGCTCCAGTGGGTTGTCTCCCGAAACAGGCAGGGCGGTGGCGGTTCGGTCACCGGATCTATAATAAAAAAAGGCCACGGTAAAGCCGGCTGCGGCAAAGAGAAGAAACGGCACAAGCACACTGCGTGCTATCTCATGGTTGAAGACAAAGGCAACGATGATCAGCCGGAGATACATAACCGCCGTTGCCGCAAGGATCGAGGCCGTCATCATGGCGTCGGCCTTTTCTTCCCGCGCTTTTTTGGCAAGAACCACCGTGGTGGCGGTTGATGAATAGGTGCCGCCGATCAGGCCGGTTAAGAAAATACCTTTGGCGGGGAAAAGGTATTTCTGGGAAATATAGCCGCCGTAGGAAATGGCTGAAATCACGACCACTGCCAGCCATATTTTAAAAGGAGACAGCGGAATATGGGGGATGACATTGCTCTTGGGAAGCAGGGGCAGGATGACGGCCGAAAGCAGGATCATCTTGCCCAGGGTTTCCAGTTCCCGGGCATTGATCTTCAGGGATATGTCGCTGATTACCGTTTTTGCATTGAGCAGAAAGACAATGAGCACAAAGAGGAGGGCCGGCATCCAGAGGGAGTAGAGGATAATCAGTGGCCCGTAAGTGTACACTGCCAGGGAAACCAGAAAAAGTAGAATGGAGGTTTTTTGATCTCGTAGTCGCTGGACATAAAAAAGAGCAAAGATAGCAGTAAAAGAGAGTAGGCCGGCCGTATAAACGACGAGATGGCGCGAGTCGATGACATAGAGGACAAAACCAAGGATGGCAAGGAAGGTGGTTGTCCTGACCGTGCCGAAAAAATAGGTCGTTGATTCGGGATG
>WGCP01000234.1 GCA_015493715.1 Desulfobulbaceae bacterium | reverse complement strand
TCGGCCGATGGAAGGCGAAGATGTTCGGCCGGGGTGACATAGCAGAGAAAATCAGCGCCATGCATGGCCGCAACTGCACCGCCGATGGCCGCTGTTATATGGTCATAGCCGGAGCCTATATCGGTGACCAGGGGACCCAGGACATAAAATGGTGCATTATGGCAGAGTTTTTTCTGCAGTTTCATATTCATTTCAATTTCATGCAGGGGGATATGACCCGGTCCCTCAATCATAACTTGTACATTTTGTTCCCATGCCTTCTTTGTCAGTTCGCCAAGGGTAATCAATTCCTGGATCTGGGGGGCATCGGTTGAATCTTTGATCGCGCCGGGCCGGAGGCCGTCACCAAGGCTGATGCAGACGTCCGAAGCTTCGCAGATTTCAAGAAGCCGATCAAAATGTTCATAAAATGGATTTTCATTACCGGTTCTGATCATCCATTCAAACAAAATAGCTCCACCCCGGCTGACAATCCCACACAGCCGTTTATTCGCCTGCAGGCTGTCAACACATTTCCGGGTCAACCCGGCATGAATCGTCACAAAATCAATTCCGTTTTCGGCATGAAGTTCCACGGTTGTAAACCAGTCATCGATGGTGATATCCTTGACCGCCTTGCCTGTCCGGGTCAGGGTATCATAAATAGGGACGGTGCCGAGCATGAGGGGGATCTCCGCGACCAGCCGTTTGCGAAATTCAGCAGTATTACCAGCGACGCTTAAGTCCATTAATGCGTCGGCTTTGTATTCAACCGCCATATGGGCCTTGTGCATCTCTGCATCAAATAAACAAACATCTCCGGAAACTCCAATATTGACATTCACTTTGGTCTTCAGACCGCTGCCGATGCCGGTTGCTTTCAGGTTCCGATGATGTCGATTGGCAGGGATTGCAATATGGCCTTTCGCAACTTTTTGTAGAAGTTCCTGCTCTGTTATGGCCTCTTTGGCAAGAACATCCTTCATCTGCGAAGTCAAAATGCCTTTTCTTGCCGCATCGATTTGAGTTGTATATTTTTTAGTACTACTTGTCATCTTCGGTCTCCGGTTTATTTTCTTGTTTCGCTGGTTCGTGTTTCACTATCAGGGCAAATCTTCCCCGTGTCCAGTTTGTCGGGACCCTGACGCACCTATTTTTCAATTTTTCAATTGGATTTACGTACGGGTTTTGTTTAGGGAACCTTGGAGTGGCGGCACTCCGCATTGTACAGGGCTAAAACAGTGCGGGATGACAAGAATGCCGAAAACCGCATGCAATACACTCTACGTAATTAAGCGAAGAACCGAAAAAATAAGGATAGCTGTGCAGGGGAACAGAGAATGAACAAGCAAAGAAGAAAAGGAACAAACCGAATGCTTCATACACTTTCCCTACGACGGCACTAACCGTATCAGGTTCCAAGGGTTGAAGTTTTTTACTTCTCTCAGCTTTGTTTAAAAAGCACCCCCAGTGAACTGGCAACATCTGTTTAGCTGCAATCACTCTCTCCTGTCAACAGCTATTTATAGAAATATAAGAATAAAGCTCTGCCCGATTTTATCTTAAATTGAGCGTTTCACTCATCTGCAAATTGAAAAAAGATAAATGATTATAATGGCTTTTCTTGTTAAAGTGTTGCAGATGGGTGAAACCCTCCGGGATTTTCATTTTGCCCCAATCTGCTTCGCCTTGAGGTGTTCCATGTAGGCTCAACTACAATGAAAAACCTCAAAATTCGCATCTTGGGACAAAATGAAAATCGCTCAATTAAGGTTTATATAACCGGACAATTATCGGTATTGAGTTTAAGGAAAAAACGAAGTATTTCTATCTGTGAATTTATACTGTGTCTTGGGAGGAGAAAATTATGGCGGAAATTAAATCGACCATGGATCTGGTGCTGGAACGGGCCGCCCGGATGGGTAAGGCATCCAGCGAAGAAATAGCCAATGATGAGGCAAAAAAAACAGGAATGCAGCTCATCGCCGCCTATCTTGAGGGTAAGGGCGATTCCCCGTTACAGCTTCTGAACAAGCAGGATCAACAGCAGCAAGCGGCTGTTCGCCGGGGCATGGCGGAGGCACTGTTGCGTAATATTTTCCTGCCCCGTGATGAACATGCCCAGGAAAGGACGGAGCAGGCCACCCGTGGTTGTATTGATCTGGCGGGGGGAGCGGGAGATATCATCTCCATCTGTCAGGAAATGCAACATGTGATCGGACAGTATTTGCAGCATCGGGACCAGTTGAAGAGCCAACTTGAAGAACAGATGCGTATGCAGTACGAGCAACTGCTGGCCCAGCAAATGGGCGGGCAGGCCGAAGGCATGCAGATTGATCCCACCACCCAGTCCAAGTTTCAGGAGGAATGGGGCCGGGTCGAGGCCGAGCTGGACGGGCAGTATAATCAGGCCCTGGCCCAGTACAAGGAACAACTTCAACAACGGCTGGGTCTATGAAAATCGATCCAAGCCCCAGATTGTCGGCATTGCAAAAGCGGCTTCGGCGAAAGAAATACGACGCTTTGCTTGTCACCGAGCCGTATAATCGAAGATACCTGAGTGGCTATACGGCCGCTGATCACGGCATTGGCGAAACGGCCGGCGTTCTTCTCATTCCCGCCACCGGCATGCCCTGCCTGCTCACCGATTCCCGTTTTGTTCTCCAGGCGGAGGAAGAGGCGGCCGGTTTTGACGTCGTCCTGTATCCCCGGGGTCTGGCACCGTTGCTCAAAAAAATGCTGCCCCGGCTCGGTATTGAGACTCTTGCTTTTGAAAGCGAGTATATGCTCCATGCCACGGCCGGTCGGTTGGCAAAGGTTCTTGGCGACTGTGGTGTTGATTTTGTCGCAACCACCGGCCTGATTGAGCGGATGCGGGTGGTTAAATCCGAGGATGAGATCGCCCTCTTGAAAAAGTCGGTGTTGCGTAACGAGCAGGTCTTCAACCTGGTGTATAATACCATTGAACCGGGAATGAGTGAGCGGGAGATTGCCCTTGCCCTTGAACTGACCATGCATGAGCTGGGCGCGGAACGGCCGAGTTTTGAAACCATTGTCGCCTTTGGGGACAATGGCGCCAAACCCCATGCCGTTCCCGGAGATCGTCTTCTGGTGCCTGGTGAGATTGTCCTCATCGACATGGGACTGGTCCTTGACGGCTATTGTTCGGACATGACCAGAACCTTTGTCGCCGGTAAGCCGGACAGTACCTATCGTGAGCGGTTACGGGTGGTGCGACGGGCACAGCTGGCCGGCATCCATGCCATTTGTGCCGGGGTTTCCTGCCGGGATGTTGACCTGGCCGCCCGTCAGGTCATTGATGATGCCGGTTACGGTAAATATTTTGGCCATGCACTCGGCCATGGTGTCGGTCTTGCCGTGCATGAAGACCCCAGGCTGTCCTCACGCAGCCGGAAAAAGCTGCAACCCGGCATGGTTGTTACCGTGGAGCCGGGTATTTATCTTCCCGGCTGGGGCGGAATCCGGCTGGAAAATATGGTCGTTGTCCGCAAGGACGGCGCTGAAGTTCTCAATGAAGATACCACCGGTTTGAATCTATAATACTTTTTCCCCTATACCGGCATGAATAAATATTTTGTTCTTGATACCAATGTGCTGTTGCATAACAGCGAGGCCATTTCCTCTTTTTCTAAAAATACCGTTGTATTACCTATGACGGTCATTGAAGAATTGGATAAATTCAAAAAAAATAATGATGAACTTGGGCGAAATGCCCGTCAGGTCATCCGTCATCTTGACCGGCTGCGCAGGCAGGGAAATCTCGGTAGTGGCGTTCCCATGGAAAACGGCGGCACCCTGCGGATTACCGTGAAAAAAGAAACCATGGAGGGAACCTGTATGGATCTCTCTGTTCCGGACAACCGCATTATCGCAACCGCCTATAATCTTCAGAAAAACGGTGAACGGGTGGTCTTTGTCTCCAAGGATATCAATGTCCGGCTCAAGGCCGATGCTCTCGGCATTGATGTCGAGGATTATGAAAAGGAAAAGACGGACTTTGAAACCCTGTATACCGGCTGGAGGGAGGTTGTGGCTCCGGCCGGGGCGATAGATGGTATGTATAAGCAGGGGGACGTGACGGTCGAGGATGTGGATCTGCTGGAAAATGAATTGGTACTGCTGGTGGATGAGGGTAATCCCAAGCATACCGGTATGGGGCGGGCGGCAGGGGCCCATCATCGGATGCGGTCCCTGAATCCGAACTATGAGTCGGCCTGGAAGGTCCGCCCCCGGAGCAAGGAACAACGCATGGCCCTGGAGTTGCTTATGAACCCGGCGGTAAAGCTGGTAACCCTGATTGGGCAGGCGGGAACGGGCAAGACCTTGCTGGCCCTTGCCGCAGGCCTTGAGGCGACCCTGCACGATGAGGCCTATGAACGGATGCTTGTCTCCCGACCGGTGATTCCACTGGGCCGGGATATTGGTTATCTGCCCGGATCCAAGGATGATAAGATGAAGCTGTGGATGCAGCCGATTTTTGACAATCTCTCTTATCTTTTTGGACTCAGCCATAACGGCGACAATGATGAAACAACGCCCCAGGTCGTCAATCGGTTGATTAAAGATGAAAAAATTGAACTTGAAGCGTTGACCTATATTCGCGGCCGGTCTATCTCCGGACAATATGTTATTGTTGATGAGGCGCAGAACCTGACGCCGCATGAAGTCAAGACGATTATCAGCCGGGCCGGAGAGGGGACGAAGATCGTGATGACGGGAGATCCCGAGCAGATAGATAATCCATATCTTGATGCAAGCAGCAATGGATTAAGTTATACTGTTGAACGGTTGAAGGGCCGGGAACTCTGCGGCCACATCACCTTGAGTAAATCGGAACGCAGCCATCTGTCGGAGTTGGCGGCTGATTATCTATAGGACACATATATCATTAACAACGAACTATCTGGAAGAGCATATGCGACAATATGTAATAGATGAACTCTCTTTCCTGGAAAGAGACAACTTGGACAGTTATCTGAAACGGACCCTGAAAGCGGCCGGGATTGAAGGCGCTTTTTTTCTGGAGTTGCCGCCTGATCTCTGGTCGGAGAAGCAGCAGGGACATGAGAAATGCGGTCCGTTTTATTTTTCGGTCGTTCTTGAAAAGGAGTTGATTCGTTTTGAATTTCTGGTGCGCAGTTCCGCTAATCTGCATTGTTCCTGTATTGCCTGGCCCACGCCGGCCCAGCGCCAGTTCGTGATCGATTTTGCCGACCGCATGTTGGAAGAAGAGCTCATCCAGGCATAGGAACATTTATTATGCAGCGCACGCAAAAAATTCCCCTGGATGAACGGATCATCTTTGCCCTGGATTTTGCCGATCCAGGGGAGGCGCTGGCCCATGTGGAACGTCTTGACGGGCGGATCCGTTTTTTCAAGGTAGGGCTGCAACTCTTTCTGGCCGGCGGCTGGCCGGTGGTGGATCATATCGTCAAACGCGGCAACAAGGTCATGCTTGACTTAAAGCTCTACGATATTCCGGCCACAGTACGCCTGGCCGTGGCCCGGTTTGCCGATCGGGGCATCAGTTTTGCCACGGTCCATGGCTACACGCCGGTCGTTGAGGCCGCCCTGGCCGCCGATTCCGGCGTTAAGATCCTCGCGGTTACGGTGTTGACCTCCATGGGAAATGAGGAGGTCTCCGAACTGAATTTTCAGGGCACGGTCGAGGATCTGGTCGTGACCCGGGCAAAAAAGGTGCTGGCTATCGGCTGCGACGGCCTGGTCTGCTCGGCCCGGGAGGCGGCGCGCCTGCGCAGGGAATGCGGCCTCGATTTTGCCATGGTCACCCCCGGCATTCGCCCGGCTGACACAAAGACCGATGATCAAAAACGCGTTGCCACCCCAGGTCGGGCCATCCGTGACGGGGCCGATCATCTGGTAATCGGCCGTCCCATCCGTGATGCCGAAGATCCCGCCGTAACCATCACCGCCATCCAACAGGAAATTTCCGCCGTACTCCATAGCTGACAGCTCTGGTTCCAGCCTGCCCCCGGCAGGAGTTCAACCCTCGTGAAAACGTGGGTGCTGCCCGGTCCTTTCGTACCTCCATCTGTTTTCTCTTTTTTTCTGATTCTGTTTGGAATTTTTTTTCCTTCTGTTCGTTTACCAGAGAAAGGGTCCACCCGTGTGGGCCCATACGGCAGGAGAGAAAATATGAACAATGAGGTCCAAATCGGGCTGGTCCGGGTTGACGGCTCTATGGAAGCTGGATCCAGGCCGCCTGAGTATTTTGCTTTCTGGGAAAAAGAGCGGTATTGCCGCTTGCGGCCCGGTCCGGCCCGGGCCCGTTTTCTAACCGGCCACCTCCTTGTCCGCAGGCAACTATCCCAACTTTGCCATGGCGTTGTGGCCCCCACGCAGTGGCGTTTTTGTTGCAACAGGTATGGCAAGCCCGATCTTGATCCAGCCCACCATGGAGAACAGTTGTCTTTCAGTTTAGGGCTCACTCAAAAATAACTTCGACTTCAAGGTAGGCGATATAACATTTAGAGGCAGCAATATAAAACGTTATGTGACCTGTAATTATTGAATAATATCTTTAAAATTAAGAAGATAGTTCCATAAGGGTGAGTTGACTTTTCAAG
>WGCP01000233.1 GCA_015493715.1 Desulfobulbaceae bacterium | reverse complement strand
TTGACCAGGTTTTCATCACTTTCAAGCCGGAGCTGGCTGCTGTCCTCCTGCTGCTCGTCCGGCCTCCGGATCCAGTCGGTCAGACGGCGTCGCAGTCCTTCGATACCGGTTATGTCTGCCGAGGCCTCCTGCAGCAGTTCGGCAAGATGGAGGAAATTGGTCAGTATCCGTTCTCCGCCCGGCAATGCCAGCAATCGGCCGACATTGTGCTCGTCTGCCAGCAGGGTATGAAACATGGGCAGAAATCCTTGCTGCAGCAGGATTTGTCGATATCGATGAAGAGTGGCTGTGATTTCGTCTACAGACTGTTCCTCGTGATGCAATCGTTCAAGTTGCGGCGCATCATAGCCGAAAAGATCCGTGGCCAGCAGGGTTCGGACCAGGTTCGTATCGTCGGGCTTCAGGAGAGCGCAGAGAAGAGTAAGCATCTGCTCCGCTTCCCGGCTTTGCAAGACGCTGCTCTTGCCGGAATAGACACTGGCGATATTGCACTTTGCCAGTGCATCTTTCATGGTTTCCGCCTCGCGATGGGTCCGAACCAGAATACCGATATCTCCACCGGTAAGCGGTCTGTCGGCCAGCTTTGTTTCCGTTCGTTTGCCGCTTGTGAGGAGAGCGGCAATTTCATGGGCGCAGAAGCAGGCGGCCTGTTTCGTCGCCTCTTTTTTGGACAGGGGTTTGCCGGACTGCTGTTCCGGAAGAAGCAGACAGGTAAGCGGCGCGATTACTGTGTTGTCGATGGTCAGGGGGTGTGCCTCGGCCAATCCGGCAGCCTGGACCCGGGTAAATTTCATGGCATCGGCGGCCAATAAAAAAGGGTTCTCCCGATCAAAGAGGCGGTTGACCGCCGCTACCATCGGTCCGGTGGACCGGTAATTGGTGGTCATGGTGAAGCGGTTGTCCGGAGCTGTTTCCTGACGCGCCATCAGGTAGGTAAAGATATCCGCGCCGCGAAATCCGTAAATGGCCTGTTTGGGATCACCGATCAGGAAGAGCGCTGAGGTTGGGTCTGTTTGATGGATCCGGGAAAAAATATGGTATTGCAGGGGATCGGTGTCTTGAAATTCGTCCACCAGTATTGCCGGAAAGCGTTTGTCGATATCGGCGGCGAATTTTTTAGCCCCGGCCCCGCGCAGGGCCGCATCCATCTGCAGCAGAAGATCATCGAAATAGAGCCGGGCCTGTTCCTGTTTGCGCCGCCAAAGTTCCGTATGCAGATATTCTCGTGCCGCCAGCAGAATGGAAATCTTTCGGCAGCGGGTCATCTCGCGGTGCAGGGAAAAAAAACGATCAATAAGATCAAAAAAGCGGTGTTCCGGTGGGGTATGATTGTTTTTTAACAGCGACTTGTCAATGGCGCTGCTGGTAAAAAGAGATATCGGCCCCGGCAGCAGCCAGGGCATTGATTCGGCACGGGTGAAATCATCCATTGCCGTAAGAGCTGCGGCAAGCCTCTTGTCGCCGTATCCGGTTGTGTTGTTGCGTGATAACCGTTTGTTCTCCTGCAGTAGAGAACCAATAGCGCCGCCCTGCTCCCGCCACAGGGTGCAAATCTCTTCAAAGAGCGGTAGGAGGCGGTCGCGCATTTGTACAAGTTCGGCATCCTCAATGACCGGTACGCAGCGAATTCCCGGCCTGCTTAAATGTCCACCCAGGGCGTCATATAGATCCTGCGGGGTCGGCCATAATGAAGCCGCCCAGACGGTCTCTTCCCGTGCACCGGTATAAAAACGGCTGCGCCAGAAATCCTCCATGATCTCCGTGCGCAGAGATTGTTCATTTTCAAGAAACTCCATGGTAAAGGGAGCGCCGGATTCAAAGGCATGTTCCTGGAGCATACGCCTGCAAAATCCGTGTATGGTAAAGATGGCCGCCTCGTCCATGCGGGTCAGGGCATCACCGAGCAGGATGGCCGCCCCGGTCGGATCTTTTTTCCGGACTGCAGCCAGCAGACTCTGCAGGGTTTCATCATCCGGCCCACCTCCCTCCAGGGTGTCCAGGGCCTCACGAATGCGCAGACGTATCCGGCCGCGCAGTTCTTCCGTGGCCGCCGTGGTGAAGGTAACAACCAGTATCCGGTCAATGCTGAGTTCCCGTTCAAGCAGGAGCCGGACAAAGAGCAGGGCAAGGGTATAGGTTTTGCCGGTACCGGCACTGGCTTCGATGAGAATTCGACCGCGAAGAGGCAGGGTAAGGGGATCAAGCGGTTGCATCTTTCCTTTCCATAATCTTGAGAATGGGATGAAATATTTCCGCCAGCTCCTGGAACCGTTCATCCAGGGGATCCCGACCGCGTAGGGCGATGGTGTAAGCGGGATCTTCCTCCTCACCCCGAAAAAAGCCGGAGTGCCATTTTCTGCGCGCCTTGTTCATGCCGGTTGAGGGATTTGCGGCCGAGGCCAGGGCCAGGCTGACTTCAGGATATAAATGGAGCGGTTCGTTCATCCCTTCCAGGAAAAGCTGCGCCAGCCGTTCCAGTTCAGGCCCGGGCTCCTTCACCGGCGGCAGGGTAAGGGTGGCATCGGTCCCTATATGGATGGAGACCGGGTCGATGGATCGGGGCCGAGTCAGGCAGAGAAGCAGATGGTGTATCCAGAGCTGGAGCAAATCTTTTGCCGTACATTTCCCAGGTCGAAAGGAAATTCGGCCACAATCATGGAGGCGGTCCAGATTGCCGGAGAGGCGGATAGAGGCCAGGGACAGCGAGAATTCGTGTGTTGTTGCCGGTGAAGTGCCCCGGGCATGCACCCTTTCCAGAACGGATGCGGCCTGGGACAGCATTTCCCGACAGTGGCGACGGCCGATTTCTCCGCGTGGTATCCGTCCTGAGGCGTCTGCCAGTCGACAGGCGAACAACGGATCCTGTCGGGCCGAAAGACGAATAAGCATTGAATTTTTAATCTGGTAACCGGTGAGAGGATCGAGGGTGAAGGGTTCGCTGTCCGGCAGGAGTTCTTCAGTGATTGCCAACTGTAGGCCGAGACGTTGTTCCAGGAAAAAACGGACGGGATGCTTCCAGAATCGAATCAGGGATGTCAGCGATATTTCCTCCAGGCCGGCATCGGGCAACGGATCGCTGATAAAGATTTTTTTTTGCTCTGTTGACGGTGTCGGCAACCAGAGTTCCGCATAGCTTGCGGTTTTCGGGTTACCGTTAAAGCAGCGTCTGGAAAAGGGTTGCAGCGGATGAGCGGTGGTGAGTAGGTCACTTGGCGATTCCGTCTCCATCGGACGGCTCCGGTCGATATAGTCGCGCAGTTCCGCTACCACCACCGATGGCGGCAGGTCGTTGTTTTCCCGTTGATCACGCCCGATCCAGGAGACAATAAAACGGTCCCTGGCCGAGAGTAGTGCCTCCAGAAAGAGATAGCGGTCATCATCGCGCCGATTGCGGTCGCCGATACGGGGCTTTTTCGCCATCAGATCAAAATCCGGCGGTCGCCGGCAGCGGGGATAGTCGGCGTCGTTCATACCCAGTAGCCAGATGACCTTAAAAGGAACCGAGCGCATGGGGACCATGTTGCAAAAGGTCACCTTTCCGGTCAGGAACGGTTGGCCGCCGGTGGGCGTTGCAAGCCAACGGCTGAAGTGGCTGCGGATAACGGCTGCGGAGAGGGGACCGGAAAAGTGCGCCTGGTCGGTGTGGGTGGCGAAATCGTAGATTATCTCCCGCAGAAGACGGATACCATCGGCATACTCATCCAGCTCGCTGGTAAAAAAAACATCGATCATTTCCAGCAGCAGTTCGCTCCAGCCGGCCGCCTCATGTTCTCTGCTCAGTTTTGTCTGCAGTGACTGCAGGTGGCGGATGAACTTTGCCAGTCCGCCCAGCCAGGTCCGGCTGCTTCCCGCCGGAGTGGCCGAGGGAATGATCTCCTGCAGGTCGGAATCCATGGGACCGGTGATATGGCCCAGAAGAAGCCGCTGCAGGCCGAATTCCCAGGTGTGGATATTGGAATTCTCCAGGCCTCGTTCCCGCCGCTGTCGCCGGTCCAGGCCCCAGCGAATGCCGGACTCGGTAACACGACGGCGCAGAGCGGGGATGTCGTCTTCCCTGATCATGAATTGTTCCCCGATGACCCTGTTTTCCAGCAGGTCCATAATCTCGGTGGCGCTGCAGCGGCTGGTGGTCAGGGACAGCAGGCCGAGAAAAGCTCTTCGGACCAGATCTTCTTCGTCACCGTGATGATCAGCAATGGACCAGGGAATGAACAGCCTTCCCTCGGCCGCCCCGAAGACCCCGGCTACAAGCGGAGCATAGCGGCTGATATCAGGGGCCATGACCAGAATATCGCCGGGTTTGAGTGCCGGATCGGTACCAAACAGGTCAAGGAGCCGGTCCTGGAGAACCTGGATCTCGCGTAGACGACTGTGACAGTTGTGAAAGGTGACGGAGGTATCGGCAGGATCAATCGAGTTGCCGGGGGTTTTGGTCCGGTCCTGCAGGTCAAGAATGTCCGCCTGCAGGGATGCCAGCAGCGTATCGGCCTGCGGTATCCGGTAGTGGTCGGTTTCCTCCGGATTATATTGGAGTAGTTGACTGAAAAATTCACGGCCCATCATGCCCATGGATGCCAGCAGGGGATTGCCGCAGGTGAAATAGGCGCTGACATCCGCTTGTCCTGCGTTCCGCCATGATTTACGTTTTATGGCCAGCAGTCGTTCGGGCAGGATGTCGTCCCAGGCCTGGCGGCAGGGGCTGAGATGGAAGATATGGACGTCCGTGTATCTGCTGATCTGTTCAATAACGGCAAGATAGGCGGGTGCCAGGGA
>WGCP01000232.1 GCA_015493715.1 Desulfobulbaceae bacterium | reverse complement strand
CGGGACGAAGAGCGAGACAGCACAATGCACATTGAACGCGCCATGATGAAATTGTCCACGGCCCGGCCCACACTGACCGTGTTACTGACCTTGGTGTCGGCAGCGCTTTTTGCCCTTGTCCTCGTTCGGATAAAGGTGGATACCAACCCTGTGCACATCCTTCCTGCCGATAATCCGGCCCGTCTCTTCCAGCAGCAGGCGCACAAGGATTTCGGGCTCCATGATATGGTGATGATCGGCGTCATCAATACCAGGGACAAAGACGGGGTATTCAACCCCGGGAGCCTGAAAAAAATTGTTCAACTCAGCCGGTTTGCCGCCCGGATCCTCAACCTGAAACAATCCGACCGTAAGGATCATGCCACGGAAATCATCGCCCCGGATACCGTAGACACTGTTGAACAGGCGGGTCTGGGCCGGGTCCGTTTTCACCGACTGATGGCCGCTCCCCCAAAAAACCGCCAAGAGGCCCTGGCCATACGGGACCGGGCCTTGAAAGATCCACTGCTGCGAGGGACCATTATCTCAAAAGACGGGAAGTCTCTTGCCCTGTACCTGCCCATTGCCCGACCTGATACTGTTCACACCCTGCACAGGGAGCTGCAACAGAAAATCGCCGAATTATCAACAGATGGCGACCAGTTTCTTCTTGCCGGTCCGCCGTTCACCGAAGATACCGCCGCCCAAAAAATACCCCGGGCAATGCTCTATGCCATTGCCCTGATTTTGGGGGTAACCGGTCTGCTGATGGTGATCCTCTTTCCGGACATCCGCCTCATTGCCGCGCCGATTCTTATCGCCCTGGTTACCGTTGTCTCTACCATGGGAATCTTTGTCGGTGCCGGCAACACCTTGTCTCCGGTCGGTCTATTCATCCCTTTATTCATCCTCATCATGGCGCTGGCCTATTCCATGCATTTTCTGTCCTGTTATTGCGATGAGCAAAGGAGAACAAAGGACCCGCAACAAGCCATTACCGGGGTGATGCATCGTCTGTTTTCACCTATGCTGACCTCCGTCCTTGCCTCGGCGGCCGGTTTTGGGACTCTCGCCTTTACCAATATTCCACCGTTGCAGACCTTCGGCATCTTTGTTGTCGTCGGTATTCTGCTGGCCTGGCTGTTCACCACTCTATACCTGCCCGCACATCTTCTGCTCATTCAACGAAAAAGCCAAAAGAATTTCGCCACCGACACGCCCCGTTTTTCTGCAGCTCTGCGATCCCTTCTCAACCATTGCCTGCATTGGACGAACAGAATCTCTACCGGCAGACCGTGGATGGTGCTCGGGTTGGTCGCATTGGCCATGAGCCTCGGCACCGGTGGCATTCTCATGATTCGATGCGCCACCAACCCCGCATCATGGTTCCAAAAATCCGATGCGATACGGATTGCCGAGCGGATGATCAATCAACATTTCAACGGCATCGGCGAGGCAAATCTAATCCTGACCGGCACCGGCGGCAAACAGAGCATTACCATGGCTGCCGACCAACTCAGTGCCACGCTGACCAAGGCACTTCGGAAGACTCCCGTTATTCAGGAAAAAGCACTGGCTGAAATCTCACAGGCGGTTGCGGAAAACAACTCTCTGCAGGAATTGGCAAAACGACTCAGCCGTGCCTGGGGAAAAGAAATCGACCGGCTTGCGCCCGAGGATGATGCAGGCTACGAGGCCTGGTCCCATGCCCTTGACACCCTTGACCGCCTACGCAACCAAAACCGGATTTTCAAACAACCGGAACTCCTGCACTACCTGCTTACCTTGCAGCAATATCTCAACACCCGGCCAAAGGTCGGCGGCAGCATGTCCATCGCCGATATCATCCGTAAGGTCCACCAGGAACTGTTTGAGGGAGATCCCGGCCATTTTACCATTCCGGCAACGGTCAACGGAGTGACGCAAACCCTGGTTTCCTACCAGACCCTGCATAGCCCCGATGACCTCCACAATCTGGTCACCAGGGATTTCACCCGGGCAAATATCCGTCTCTTCCTGAAGGGAAATGACGGCAAAGACATGGAGCGGCTTGTTGCCGATACCAATCGCTTCCTGAGCGAAAATCCCCCACCCGTCAAATTAACACTGCAATGGGCCGGAGCTCCATATATCAACATGGTTACCAACAATGTCGTCAATACGGCCCTGCACAAGGCGGTGATCATCGGATACCTGGCTGTCTTTATCGTGATGGCCCTCCTTGAGCGTTCCCTGCTTCAGAGCATACCGGTCATAATTACCCCGGTCTTCACCCTCTGCGCTGTTTTCGGGTCAGCAGGCCTGATGATTGGAACAATCAACCTGCCGACGCTAATGCTCATGTTTTTCCCCATTGCCATTGCCGTTCATTGCAGTGTTCATCTGCTGCGGAGTTTTACAACCAACGCGCCCCTTGTCGACAATAACCGACAGGAGGCTAAAGGATTGAATGGAGTGCAGGCACGGGCTATTGCCGGTGGAACAATTATTCTATCGATTGGATGTCTTCCCCTGTTTTTCTTCCCCCTGATCCCTCTGCAACGGGCTGGTCTCCTGCTTGCCGTCACCGTGTTTGCCTCCGGGACGGCATCCCTGTTTATCGTACCGGCCCTGTTAACGAGAGTAAAAAAATGGTTATTGAAGAATCAAGTGCCGGCCTCCGACCAGGACAGCTGAAGCCGGCACGGGACACACTTCAATACCCGGAAAACCAATAATTTCTTGTAATCGAGGAGATGCCTATGGTCGTTAATGATTGGATTCACACCGTTGCCGGATTTTTTATTGTTCTCAGCCTTGCCCTGGGCATTGATTGTGGACATAACCCGCTGTTCATTCATAAATATTTTCTCTTTTTCACCCTGTTTGTCGGCCTTAATCTCTTCCAGTTCGGTTTTACGGGATTCTGCCCCCTGGGCTTTATCTTAAAAAAACTGGGCGTGCCGGAACACCGGTAAACCAGCATGGCTGGACCGATTTTTTTCTAAGTCGCCACGGTACCCCGGGCTGATTTCGAAAAAACCTTACGGAAACAGGAAAATGGACCGAACATCTTGATTTTGTCCCCCATTCCGGATACAAAAAAATATCCACCTGCTTCCCGAAAACGGGAAGGAACGGGTCCCGAAGATGAAACCTGCTCGAAAACCTTTTTTGATGCCAGCTCGTGTCTGCACGGGAATACATTGCACTTCACATAACTTTTATTGTTACCTAAAGCCTGCAGTTGTTCGTGCACCGAGAACGTTGAGACAGGTGCAGATACAAGGAGGAACACGAATTTCGGCACAGGTGTACTGTCGGTACATCGAGCACGAAATTCGTGAATCCGACATAGTAGATGTGCCTGTATCGGCGTTCGAATGCCGGGCAACTGCAGGATTTAGGTATTAAGGAATATCTTTTAAGGAGGTGTCCATGGCTGGACGAAGTCTTGATTATGCTGCGCTGGCGCTATTGATCATCATTTCAATAACCCTGGTGTATGCAATAATTTACATCCACGACATACCGTACAATATAGCCAAAAAAAGAAACCATCCCCATCAGGATGCCATTCATACCGCCGGTTGGGTCAGCCTCTTTCTGATGCACGCTCTATGGCCGTTTCTCTGGATATGGGCCACCATGTACCGGCCGGACCGGGGATGGGGCATGAGTGATTCATCCGGACAGCCGGATGCTGATACGCAAACGGCCGACTCCACCCCGCAAGCTCTTGCCCATGAGCTGGTGCAAATCAAGAGAAGGCTCGCCCGACTGGAACGGACAATGCAATCAACAGAGAAGGAGGGTTAATCGTGGAAACACTGCTTCTTCTTACCTATTTAAGTCTTTGCTGGATTATTTTTAAAATATTCAAGATCCCCGTCAACAAATGGTCCCTGACGACGGTTGTTCTTGGCGGCGTTATCATGCTTGGCACCCTGCTGGCCGGGATGGCCTATTTCCATCCGGCAACCGATAATGCCCGCTCCTATTTCATCACCACCCAGATCGTTGCCAATGTTCGCGGCAAGGTGACCAGTGTGCCGGTCAAACCGAACGAACCTCTCCATGAAGGGGACATCCTGTTCACGATCAATCCAACTCCCTACGAGGGAAAGGTCAAGGACATCCAGGCCCAACTCGATTTTGCCCGCAAGCGACTTAAGCAGTCCAGGCAACTGGTCAAAGCTGCAGGCGGTTCAAAATTTGACGTGGACAGATATGAAAAAGAGGTAGCGAGCCTGGAAGGTCAACTGCAGACCGCCATGTTTGACCTCGAGAGTTGTACGGTACGGGCACCTGGGAATGGATTTGTCACCCATGTACGGGTACGCCCCGGCCAGATGGCCGTCCCCTTCCCCATTGCACCGATGATGACCTTCGTTAATACCGATTCCACCGCCTTTATCGCCGGATTCAGTCAGCAGCCCATGCAGAATATCAAGGCAGGCAACAAGGCGGAAATCGTTTTCCCCGGTATACCCGGACGGATCTTCCAGGGCCATGTGGAACGAGTCCTCGGCGTCCTTGCCGAGGGTGAATTATCCCCCGACCGGGCCATGGTCTCCATGTCCAGGCAATTACCCGAAGGGGAAATTCCGGTCATTATCAAAATCGACGATGACCTGAGCAATTATTTTATTCCGCTGGGCAGTAACGCCGAAGTGGCCGTTTACAGTAAACGCTGGCACCATGTCATTATTATCAGAAAGATGTTGATGCGGATGCTCAGTTGGAGAAACTATCTTAAATTCCATTAACGGGGAAGCCATCATGTCCAAACCATCTCTACAGATTGATCTTTTCCCGCTTCTGTCCGCCCTGCTCCTTTTGCTCCTTCTTCAGGGTTGTGCCGGACAGGTTGCCACCCACGAGGAGGCCGTCGCCTCTATTAAAGGCGAAGCCGTCACCAAACATGTCCCGAAAAAATTTGCAGCAGCAGCACAAAGCGGGTCCGTTGATGACGGCTGGTTGAAAAATTTCAAGGATCCAAAGCTGGATACCCTTGTCGATGAGGCAATGAAAAAAAATCCTGGCCTGAAAATCAGGCAGGCGCAGGTGGAACAGGCCAGGGCCTTTGTCAAGAAGGCTGAGGCCAAACTCAAACCCACGCTCGGCCTCAGTGCGGTGGGCAAGGACACGGAATACAAGGGAGCTGTAGAAAAATCTTCCGCCGGTCTCAATGTCTCCTGGGAAGCCGATGTCTGGGGAAGAATTCGCACCGGCGTCGCCGCCGAGACCGAAGCCGCCCAGGCAACGGAAGCGGATTTTCAATTTGCCCGCCAATCTCTGGCGGCCTCGGTTGCCGATGGTTGGTTTACGGCAATCACGGCAAAGCTGCAACATCGGTTTGCCCAGGATATTGCGGGGCTGCAGGAGAAAAATCTGCAAATCGTCAAGGCCAGGCAGAAGATCGGCCAGGGGTCGGAGCGTGATGTCCACCTGGCAAAGGGATCACTGGCATCGGCAAAAGATGCCGCCCGCTCCGCTCTTTCCGCCTATGAAAGTTCTCTGCGCAGCCTGGAACTGCTGCTGGGGCGATATCCATCGGCCGACCTGAAAACCGCCGACAAACTGGTCGCGGTGCCGCCGCCGATCCCTGCCGGTATTCCTTCGGATATCCTGGAACGGCGTCCGGATCTTATTGCGGCCGAACGGGAGGTTGCCCGCGCATTCTACAAGGAAAAAGAGACCAACCTCCTGCATCTGCCTAGATTTACCTTCTCCATCGGTGTGGGCATCAACAGCCTCAACAATGCCATTGCCGGTCTTGCCGCCGGTCTTTTTGCGCCTCTGTACACCGGCGGTGCCATTGAGGCGGAAGTACAAAAGGCGACCGCCGAGCAAAAAGCCGCCATTGCCGCCTATGCCCAGAAGGCGCTGCAGGCCTTCAAGGAGGTCGAAACAAGCCTGGCGGCCGAGGAACACCTGGCAAAACGGGAGGAATATCTGGGTATAGAGGAAAAAGAAAATAAAATCGCCTACCAGCAGACCAAAAAACAATACGAAATCGGGCAGATTCCGCTCCTGGACGTGCTGACTATCCAGCAAAAATGGATAGGGGCAAAAATTGCCAAACTTGATATTACCGATAAACGCCTTGTCAATCGCGTTAAACTGCACCTGGCTCTTGGCGGCAGCTTTAAAAAACCATCCCCTGACGCACAATTAACGGCAGCCCATCAGGGTCATCGAAATAATCTAATGTACAGGTTTTAATTTCAAATTTAAGGGTGCCTTAAAGCGTGAACGTGGTGGCATCGTGATGAGAGGCAACTCCTTTTCACAACATTTGAGTTGAAGCAAAAAACAAGCGGGAGGGGATAATTATTTTTCCCAGGGATCCTTAGCCCGAAATACCAGCCTATCGTTTTAACCCGGAGGCCGCCCAGGGCCTCCGGGTTTTTCTTTGACAGATCCTGTCAAACCCTGTATGCAGGAATAATCCCCATAGGCCTGATATATAGCAGGTGTACACCGGGCCTGTTTTTCATAGCAGCGTAGCCGTGTCATTTTTTGAGGCCGGACAATCCGGAATCTTTACTACGTTCCGCTTCCCTGGTCCAGCCATGCTGGTTTATCCACTCAACTATTGAGATTGCCATGGTCCTTTCCGCAGCCCGGCATCAGGAACACTCTTCAAACAAATTCTATCCGCCGCAGGTGGGTGCGGAAACCACACTGTTTCGGAGCGACCTGGTTACCCAAATCCTCGGCGAGTCCGCCTGCAACTGCAAGGCGATCGTTATTGAGGCCCAGGCCGGTCAGGGAAAATCGACACTGGTCCTCCAGTTTCTGCAACATTTTACGCTTCGATTTTCCTGGTATCAGATCGGGCCGGAAGACGGAGAACCGGCGCTGATGCTCTCCTCACTTCTGGAAAACCTTGAGCAGAAACTGCCTGGATTTTCCTCACCCCGACTGACCCGCATCATGGGGCAGGAAGAGATAGACTCCCTTGATATCATCCACTGCGCCAACATCCTCCTGACCGATCTTGACAGATATCTTGTCGATGATCTGTACATCGTTTTTGACGATCTTCATCTGGGCGAGCATGTCCCCCTCTTCAACGCCCTGCTCAGTCATATTATCGATACATCTCCGCCCCGTCTCCACTTTATTCTTATCAGCCGCAGACCTCTGCTTCTCGCCGCCAAGACCCTTCGCTACGGCACAAATACCATCAACCTGGGAAATCAAAATCTCAGTTTTGCCCTCAAGGAAGTAGAGGAGCTCTTTGCCACCATTCTGGACAGGCCGATCTCCCGCCTGGATGCCCAGCGGATCCGCAATAAGACCAGCGGCTGGATCATGGGTATTCTCCTGGCGGCACATGCGGCGGCCCATCAAAACTCGGCCATGTTTTCCGAAAAAATCGGTACAAAAATGCCCGCTGATCTCTCCGCTGAACAAATTGTCCAATATTTTCGCAACGAAATCCTGGCCCATGTCCCCGAGGATCTGCATTTCACCCTGATGCAGCTCTCCCTGCTGGATACGATTCCGGTTGAGCTGGCAGCACTCATTACCGGCAATGCAACTATCGGCGCGATACTCACCGATCTCATGCTGGACAATTTTTTTATTTATCCCCTGGATGAACAGCAGACAACATTTCGTTTTCATCACCTGTTCCAGGAATTTCTCCAGGAACAGACCGCACGCGAGCTGGATAAAAAAGCGATCCACAATGTGTACAGGGCGGCCGCCACCTACTTCCTGGAGAAAAAATCGGTTGTCCGGGCCCTGTTTTATTTCCGGGAAGAAGAAAACTATACGGTCATGGAAGATATACTGCGCAGGGAAGGTTTAAACCTGATAGCAAAGAACCGGATAGTGACGCTGTTGACCCTGCTACAGACAATCCCGGAAAAAAAACTTCTCCATTACCCATGGCTCACCTTTTTCACGGCAATAGTTCATTCCGACTCAACCCCGAAAAAGGCCTTTCCACTGCTGGAAAGCGCCCGCACCCTCTTTGTCGAGGCTGGAGATGAAACCGGAGAAATACTTGCCCTGGCCCATCTCATCTTCTTCCATTTTGTGGTCTCCGGTCTCTATAATGATGGGGCCCTGCTCCTGGAGCGCACCGAAGATCTTTTCATCAAAAACCAGGACTCCCTGCCCCTGCAGGCCCAGATACTCATTGCCCGCAATCTGGGCGCAGGCTTTGCCTTTTTCCTTTTTTCACTGCCCAAGGCGCGTACATATGCGCAGTTTGCCAGAGAGCTGGCCGAACAGGACAATATCCATAACGGCATCGCCGCCGGCCGCTTTATCTGCGGCTACATTGAAACCCTCAGCGATAACGACCATGCCTGCCTGCAGGAAATCGAACTCTCGGCCCACCTCCTCCAGAACCCGCTGGTCGGTGTGGCAAACAAACTTACCCTGCGCGTCCTCCATATCAATATCCTCTGTAAAGCAGGCGACCTGATTGCCTTCAACCATCAACTGCACCTGTTACGCGCCTATATCGACTCGCTCCTGGTTGAGCAGACCCTGGCCGCTCCTTTTGGCTATGTGTGGGGAAGTATCGGCCTGATCCAGGCGGGAAAACTTTATCAAGCCGAACACATGCTGCAACGAGGCATGAAAATATCGGCAACGGCTCGGACCCCGCATATGCGCAGCCAGTTCCACCAATGGCTCAGCTATGTCATGGCTCTGAAAGGGCGCCATGAGGCAGCGGAACAAGCGGCCGCCGAAGCGCTGAAACTGCGGGAAGTTGCGGGCGGGCCTTTTTATACCGCTCTCTGTTCCATCATCTGCGGAGCAGTCTTTACCGAAACAGGGGATTATAACAAGGCGGAAAAACTGCTGAGGCAGGGGCTGAAAAGCGCAAAACAACTTCCTTCAGCCTATCTGCAGACAATTGCCGCCTGGCAGATGGCCCGGCTCTTCAGCCGCACGGGAAAACACGAAGAAACGCTTATAGAACTGGCCACAGGACTTGAGCTGATGCAGCAATACAGCTTCTCCTGTTTCTGGGGATGGGAACCGCAGGCTATGCGGGAGCTGCTTGGTCTGGCCGTGCGTCATGGCATCCAGCCGCAATTTGCCCAAGCCCTTGCCCGGCAACAGCTTGGGGTGGTCTATGATAAAAAAGGCCGGTGGGTGTCGGTACTGGAAATATCGATTCTCGGCACTTTTGCCGTCAAGATAGCGGGAAAAACCGTTCTGACGATTGATGATCTGACCCCTGCCCAGCGGAACCTGACCGCTTTACTGCTGGCGGAAAAAAACCAGCAGATGAATCAGGATAAGATACAACTCGCACTCTGGCCGGAGAGTCCTCCCGACAAAACCAGGACCAAGCTGGATGCCCTTGTCATGCGCCTGCGCAAGGTGTTCGAGCAAAAGCTCCCCTGCCCGGCCGCGACCTACCTGACAATGCGTAAATCCATGCTCTGCCTGAACAACTGCCGTATTGACGGGGTGGAATTTTTGTCCCTGGCCAATGAAGGATTGCGTCATGTACGGATGGAAAACTTCCGGCAGGCGGGAAACAGCTTTTTCAAGGCCCTGCAACTCTGGGAACCGGCATCCTCGGCCACAACTGATCTGTTTTCAGGGGAAACCGCTGCCTGGTATGATCATCTTCTGAACCTGATGGCTCAAATAGCCCACCGGTACGCCGTTCTTCTCACCGAATCGGACTGTACCGACGAGGCAATCGAAATAACGGAAAAAGCTCTGCAACGGTGCCCGATGGATGACCATCTTATCACCCTACTGTACGCGCTCTACCTGCGCTCGGGTAATATGCTCAAGGCCAAGAAACTGATGCAGCAGTATCGGCAGACCCTGCGGGACCAGGGCTATACCCAGGACGAAATTGATGAACTGCTCTTTCGGGTTGCAACCTCAACCACGGAGTGAGGTTTGCTATCACCTGCCGCAAGCGAACCTACATGCCGGCCTGGATATGGTGATGAGGTTTGCTTTTTTAAAAACTTCTCCAAAACCGCGTTATGCCTGGGGTCAGTGTGAATGCGGTTCGTTATACCTTTTCAATCGTTTTGAAAGAATACAGCAGGAGAGATATTGAACCTGGAACACAATTTTTTGATTTGGCGAATGTTTAATTGCCTTTTACCCGTCAATATTTCCGAAACAACACCCTGGCTGCCAATTTCTGGTAAATCTGATT
>WGCP01000231.1 GCA_015493715.1 Desulfobulbaceae bacterium | reverse complement strand
TGTACATGATTGAACTCGGGCGCGGCTGCAGTCGCGGCTGTCGATTCTGCGCAGCCGGTTTCATCTATCGTCCCCCGCGTCTCTGGACAAAAGAGGCCATCCTCCGCGCCTTAAACGAACGCCCGGCCCATGTCGACAAGGTTGGTCTTCTCGGTATGGAAATGGCATCATCAGAGACCCTTGATCATATTGCCTCGGCTCTGCAGGAGCAGCAATGCGCCCTCTCTTTTTCTTCTCTGCGAGCTGATAGAATTTCACCGCAACTGATCACCCTGCTAGCCGATTCCGGTCTGAAGTCGGTGGCCATCGCTCCGGATGGGGCCTCGGAACGACTGCGACGTATCATCAACAAGGGCCTTTCCGAGGCGGATCTTCTAAGCGCTGCCACCAGGTTGGTCGACGCAGGTATTGTCCACCTTAAACTCTACGTTATGATCGGCCTGCCCACGGAAACCAATGAGGATTTTGATGAATTGGCCCGAATGCTGGCCCGGATGCGCAAGCTTCTTCTCCCTGTTGCCCGCAAACAGGGCCGGATGGTGGAGATCACCCTGTCGGTGAACAGTTTTGTTCCCAAACCATGGACGCCTTTTCAATATCTTTCCTTTGGTGGTCTTGACCGCAAGACCGCCCTGGCCGGGAAAAATTCTTCGGCGGCCCTGCTGGCATTAAAGCAGAAAATCAGGTATCTTCGACGGATGGTCAATAAACTTCCCAACGTGCGCCTCAAGGTCGATCGTCCCGAACGGGTGCTGGAGCAGGCGGTATTTTCCCGGGGTGACAGGCGTCTTGCCGGTGTGCTCCTTGATATGGGCATTGGTAAATATTCTTTTAAACAGGCGGTGAAGGCCCATGGCCTGACAAGCTGGGAGTATGCCGTTCGGCCCAGAGAAGCGGATGAGTTGATGTGCTGGCAGGTACTTGATCACGGAATCAAGGATGGATATCTCTATCGGGAGCTTGAGCGGGCTTACAGATTGCAGGCTACTTCTCCCTGTGATACCAGCCGATGCCGGCGATGCGGAATTTGTTATGGGACGCTGGAAAGCTGATTTTTCAGCAATACGAGAGAAACTTCCCGGGGAGCTGCCGACGCGCATTCTTCCCTTGCTGCGCCGGTTATGGTCCGGCCTCCGTTCCAGTAAAGACAATCTGCGGGCCATGTGGGCCCGGCGATTGGATCGGGAAGCGCTGCTGCCCTTTGAGCTGGTCAAATATTTTGCCGTTACCAGTCTGGCCCTGATTTTCTGTGCCTCCCTGTTACTCTCCTGGATTCTTGCCAATAATGCCAAACACGTGCTCCTCAAGCGCAGTGAAGCCTACTCTCAGCTTTTTGCCGAAAATCTCAACCGTCAGGTTTTTCTTCAGTTTGTCCTGCCCACGGTTGTCCGTTACGGCCGGATAGCGCTCTCCGACGAACGCCAGTTTAAGAGGCTGGACGGAATTGTCCGCAATATTACCCGGGGAATGCATATTGATTCGGTCACTATCTTTGATTCCCGGGAAAATATTATCTCTTATTCCACCATAACTGATATGGTGGGGCGCCGTAACATGGGCGGACTTGAATATGAGAAGGCCAGAAAGGGGGAGGATAACTCCGTCCTGGTCAGCAGCGGTTCCCTGCTGAGTCTGCTGCCGGGTTCTTCCCCTGTCTACTGCACGCTGAAAACCTATGTCCCTTTTCGCCAGGAGGATCGGACCGGTATGCGGTCCGGGGAGATAATGGGCGTTATTGAGGTTGTCCAGGATTTATCGGCGGACCTGCGGGCTATTATCGATCTGCAGGGACGGATTATCCTGCTTTCCCTGCTGATTATGGGCATTCTTTTTGTCATTCTGGCGGTTATTGTCGTTCGTGCCAACAAAATAATGGCCCGGCGGGCCGAGGAACGACTGCTTCTTGAGGAGAAACTCGGTGAGGCCGAGCGACTGGCAACCCTGGGTAAGATGGTGGCGTCCGTCTCCCATGAAATTAAGAATCCACTGGGCATTGTCCGCTCCACCGCTGAAATTCTTGGGAAACGTATTTCCAGGGTTGCACCGGGCAATGAACATCTGGCAGCCATTATCGTCGAGGAAACGACTCGGCTTGACACCATTGTCCGGGAATTTCTTGATTTTGCCCGCCCGCGTGAGCTGACGACGCAGCTGGAATCCTTCAATGTGCTGGTTACGCGCATTGACAGGTTTTTTGAACGGGAATTTAAGAAAAAAGGTGTGCGGATAGTCACCGAACTTGATACCGACCTGCCCATGGTCCGGATGGACGGGGAACAGATGTATCAGGTTTTGTTTAATATGGTGTTCAATGCCCTGCAGGCCATGCCCGAGGGCGGAACATTGACACTTGCTACTGGTTATGACGACCAGCGAAATGAGGTAAGTCTGCGGGTGGCCGACACCGGCATCGGCATGGACGAGGACAAGTGTACGCAGATATTTATTCCGTTTTTTACCGATAAAAATCGGGGTACCGGCCTGGGCCTGGCCATAGCAAAAAACATTGTTGAGAAACATGGCGGCCGGATAAAGGTGTGGAGCCGGGAAGGGGAGGGTAGTGTTTTTACGGTCATTCTTCCTGTGGAGGACAATCCGTCCCCGGATGATCGGTCGTCCGACGTCGATGACGGGAATGCGCAGAGATAGCAGTGCCGGAATCGCAGCACCATGGGCTTGCCGGTGACCACCCTGCGCATCGGTTGCTGCATAACGCCGCATGGGTTTGGTCATGCAGCCAGGGTGGCTGCAATCCTTGCCGCTATCGGCCAACGGATGGATATCGAACCGGTCATCTGCACCACGGTTCCCCACTGGTTTTTTGCCGATTCCCTGTCCATGCTTTTTTCCTATCATGCATCGGCAACTGATATAGGCCTGGTGCAGAAGAATTCTCTGGTCGAAGACCTGCCGGCAACCCTGCAGGCCCTGGATGCGTTTTATCCGCTTTCGGAAAAACGCATCGAACGGGCAACGGAAATATTTAAGGATTGTGGCTGTATCCTCTGTGATATCGCCCCGCTTGGTATTGTAGCCGCCCGGCGTCTTGGGGTACCGTCGGTGCTCATTGAAAATTTTACCTGGGACTGGATTTATGAGGGATATCTCGACCAGGAAAAGGGACTACTGCCCCATATTGAATATTTACGATCGATTTATCGGCAGGCTGATTATCACCTGCAAACCATCCCCATCTGTCATCGCTCTCCGGGAGCGGTACCGATTGCTCCGGTCAGCAGGGCGCGAAAAAAGGACCGGGCGGAGATTCGACGATTGCTTGCGCTTGATGAACAGGACAGAGTTGTTCTGATGACCATGGGTGGGATTGGCGGGGATGCATATGATATACGGCCATTGCAACGGGAAGGCGCTGTTTTTCTGCTTGCCGGGCAGGGGGAGTCGTTGCCAGCTTCCGGAAATCTTCGATTTCTTCACAGAGAGTGCGGGATTTTTCATCCCGATTTGATAGGCGCCTGCGATTTGGTGGTCGGCAAGGTCGGCTATTCCACCTTGGCCGAAGTCTATGCTGCCGAGGCTCCCTGGGCCTATATTCCGAGGAAAGCGTTCCCTGAATCCCGGATTTTAGTTGATTTTATCCGGAAAAACTACATGGGAGCCGAAGTGTCGGCGGATGATTTACACAGTGGCGCCTGGTTGCGTCGACTTTCTGATCTGATCAAAATGCGGAGAGAGACTGGTCCACGTGAAAACGGAGCCGATGGCGCTGCCGACTTCATCATCGACCGGGTATTGTGACATGGGGAAAAAAGATGCCTGTATCGGCGTTCGAATGCCGGACAACTGCAGGATTTAGGTCATACAGGACTATGCAATGAGTCAGCTTATAATTGAAAATTTGCGCTTTCGCGACCGGGGGCCCTATTCCTTTGCTATCGCCGGTGGTGAGTGCCTGGGCCTGCAGGGAGCGTCCGGCGCCGGGAAAACTCTTCTTCTTCGAGCTATTGTTGATCTTGATCCGCATCAGGGAAGTTTGCGCCTTGATGATCTGGAATGTGATCGCATGCCGGCGCCGCAATGGCGCAAAAAGGTGTCTATGTTACCGGCGGAGAGTTGCTGGTGGCGGGATGTGGTGGAAGATCATTTTCATGATTTTAACGCCATTCCGCAAGAGCATCTTGCCCGGCTTGGATTTGGTCCCGAGGTTGCCGGTTGGCAGGTCAGTCGGCTTTCCACCGGTGAAAAACAACGATTGGCCATCCTGCGCATGCTTGAAAACAGGCCGCAGGCGCTGCTCCTTGATGAGCCCACGGCAAGTCTTGATCGGGCCAACAGCAACGGGGTCGAGCAGTTACTGAGCGAATACGGACGCACAAACAATGCGCCGCTGCTTTGGGTCAGTCATGATCCTGACCAGCTTGACCGGGTTGCCGACCGGTGTTTGTTTATGCAGGTTGACGGCAGCCTGAAGCCCTGCGGAGGTATATAATGGGAGTAAAACCGTTAAGCGCGTTTGATTTAAGCCTTGCCGCCGGGCTGGTCGTGGCCCTTGCTCTGTGCAGTTGGCGTCTGCGCCTGGGTCTGGAAAAACGAATGGTAATTTCGGCCCTGCGCACCACTGTACAGCTCCTTCTCATCGGCCAGGTTCTGCGGGTTTTGTTTGCCCATGCGAGCTTTCCTTTTGTCTTTGCTATTTCCATGGTGATGCTGATGGTTGCCGGTCGGGAGGTCGGTGCCCGTCAGCATCGGCGCATCAAGGGATTTTCAGGCTGGCTTCTGGGGACAGGTTCCATGTTTGTCTCCTCCTTTGCCGTCGCCTTTTTTGCTCTGGCCATAGTCATTGCCAATGATCCCTGGTATACGCCGCAATATGCCATCCCTCTGCTCGGTATGCTGCTGGGCAACACCATGAACGGCATAGCGTTGTCCATGGACCGGTTGACCGAATCCCTGTGGCAGCAGCGACGGATGGTTGAACAACGATTGCTTCTTGGTCAGACAAGTCTGGAAGCCATCCATGAACTGCGACAGCAGGCCATGCGTTCAGGCATGATTCCCATCATTAATTCCATGGCCGCAGCCGGACTGGTCAGTCTGCCGGGCATGATGACCGGCCAGATCCTTGGCGGATCTTCACCCATGGATGCGGTTAAGTATCAGATTTTGATTATGTTTCTGATCTGTGCCGGCACCGGATTTGGTGTCGTGACTGCCATCACGCTGACCTGCCGGAAACTCTTTGATGATCGTCAGCGTCTGCGTCTTGAAGTGCTGCAGAAGCAGTGAAAAGTCGAGGTTTTTTTTCCGCACAGGGGGTGATTTCGACAGGCTCTCTCGTGGATTCGTCGTTTAATCGCTCAACTTAGGTGTTGGTTTTTCCCTGTCCCACAAGGTTCGATTTTTCGGGTTGACATCCCGGCCATCTTGATCTTTACTGAGAATAAGGGGGGAGGGAATTGCAGAATCAATCCAGGTATTTTCTTTGTCCGGTTTTCTCTTGTTGTAGGCCTCTGCCCTGTCGCCTTTTTCCCTTCGTATCGTCGTCCTTTTTCCGTTGCCGTCAATTTTTCAGTTTCGAGCCGGTAGTGCCTAAACATGGTTTTGACGCATTATTTAGTCTGAGTAGCAGTGGAGAGTTTCGCCCATGAAAAAAACGGGTCAATGGAATATCGCCACCCTGCTTGGAATCTTTCTTGTTACTCTCTGCAGCTTATTTTTGCTGTTCGTTGGCCGGAATTTTTTCTTCCATTACCAATCCGCCGGTTTTTTTCTTGTCGTCGCTACCATGCTTATTTCCCTGTACGCGACGTCTCGGATCCATACCATTCAACAGGAAAATGAACGTCAACAGCGCCGTTTCCGTACTGTCGCCGATCAATCCTATGCCTGGGAATACTGGATCGATCCGGCGGGTAAGCTTGAATACATCTCGCCATCGTGTGAACGAGTATCCGGCTATCCCCCGGAGGCCTTCCTGCAGGATCCGGATTTGTTGATAGCCATTATTGTTCCTGAAGATCGTGAGATTTTTCTCCGGCATCTTCGGGACGGGGAAGACGAATGCCCTTTTTTCACTTTCCGGATCACAACCGCCGCCGGGGAAGAACGTTGGATTCAGCATACCTGCCGGAGAGTTGTTGACGGGCAGGGCAGGTACCTTGGACGCCGGGGATCAAATCTTGACTTTACCGAGCATTATCTGACGGAACAGAAGATCATTGCCTCCCGCCGGGAATGGATAGATACCTTTGATGCCATCCCGGACTCGGTTATGCTTCTTGACCGACGGTTTCGCATTCAAAAGATAAACAGAAAAACTGCTGAGATTCTTGGCTGTTCCCTCGAGGAAGCCCTGGGCCGGGTATGCTATCATGAATTTCATTGTACACTCCACCCAACCGAAAACTGTCCTCTGATTGATCTCCTTGGAGATGGGTGTACCCATACGGAAGAGGTGTATGTGGAGCGGCTGGGAAAATATTTTGATATAACGGTATCGCCGCTGACGGATGGAAACGGTCGGGTGACGGGGGCCGTGCATGTGGCCCGGGATATTACCCGGCAGCGCCGGGCGGAATGTGCGCGCCGGGACCTGATGGCCTCCCTGGAAGACAGGGTCGTCCAGCGAACCGCCCAGTTGCAGCAGGCCTATTCGGACCTGGAGCAGATTTTTGAGGTTGCCCTGCCGCTTGTGGTTGTAGGCAGTGATTTTATTGTTGATCGTGTCAACAGGGCATTCTGTAATTTTTTTAATATCTCCAAAGAGCAGATTGTCGGCAATCATTGTTATGATCTCTGGCAGGGGAAATTCTGTCATACCGGGGAATGCTCCATAGAATTGCTGCGATCCGGAGCACCGTCGGTTACACGTTATTTTGACGGCAAGGCCCTTCAGGGGAAAATGATTACCTGTTCCATACATTCGGTTCCCTACCGGGATACGGCGGGTACATTTATCGGTCAGATTTCCTCTTTTTTTGACCTTTCCGATCGAAAACGTGTGGAACAACGGCTGGACAAGGTAAGAAAGCAGTTGCTGCATGTAGAAAAAATGAACGCCATCGGATCCCTTTCCGCCTCCATTGCCCATGAGTTCAATAATCCCCTCTGCGGAGTTTTAAGTGTACTTGAACGTCTGCAACGAGAGGCGTCTCTGAATAAGATTGATCGGGAAATGGTGGCGATCGCCCTGCGTGAGGGGGAACGGATGAAACGATTGATTATGGATCTGCAGAATTTCAACAGGCCGACCAGCGGCAAGGTCAGTCGCTTTGATCTGCACACGGCCCTGGAGTCCATGGTTGTTTTTATTCAAAAGGAGATGAGTATCCACTCCATTCACCTGTCGAAAAATTATTGCAGCAAGTCTGTTATTGTTGAGGCTGTCGAGGACCAGATTAATCAAGTCATTCTGAATTTGTTGAAAAATGCGGTCGAGGCAATCGGCGATGACGGCGGAGACATCAGTCTAAAGACGGAGCTCCTTGATACGGAAGTGGAGTTACGAATTGAAGATACCGGCACTGGTATCAACAAGGCTGATCTCTCTCATATCTTTGAACCGTTTTTTACAACCAAGTCGTCCCAGAAAGGAACCGGCCTCGGACTTTCGGTGTCGTACGGCATCGTCAAGGCCCATGGCGGCACCATAGAGGTCGAATCGCGACCGGGGCAGGGAACCGTTTTTATCCTCAGGCTGCCGTTATATTCGACGTTGAACGGGTGCAATACAAAAAAGTGACAAGTTGACCATCTTGATAAAATATTGACTTAGCGAATTAACTTGAATGTCGAATGTCGAACAAGGAATTTCGAATAATGAAGGAAAGGAAAGTTTTTGACCTTGAAGATCGTTTGCTTGATTTTTCGGTACGAGTCATTACTGTGGCAGGATCATTGCCAACGAATAAAGTCGGGAACCATATTTCCGGGCAACTTATTCGTAGCGGTACCTCATCTGCACCTAATTATGGTGAAGCTCAGAGTGCAGAATCGCGAGCTGATTTTATGTAATCGTTCACCAGCACCTCATCTTCGTCCATTTTTGTCTTCTCGAATAGCACGAGTATGCTTCAAAGTCAAAAATGAACAAATCTAAGGCACTGGCAAACGATTACAGGCCGGAGATTCTCGTAAATTTGTCGTCCCCGGTGAACGGTTACGATTTTATTC
>WGCP01000230.1 GCA_015493715.1 Desulfobulbaceae bacterium | reverse complement strand
TGTCATCACGCAGGTTCCCTTCCCCGTCATTCCCTTAATCCTCATTCATTCGTCATTCCCGCAGTCTTTTTGGCGGGAATCCTGTTTTACCCCCCCCTGTACTTCGGGATGAATAACAACTTTGCTTGAGAAGAAGAATGATGATGAAAAACAAAATGCCCGGGATTATGGGCATCCTCAATGTTACCCCGGATTCTTTTTCCGACGGAGGCTCTTTTAGCTCACAGGAGGCCGCCCGCGCCCAGGTCGAGCGGATGCTCGTCGAAGGTGTTGATATCATTGACGTGGGTGGTGAATCCACCCGGCCCTTTGCCGAACCTGTTTCCGAGCAGGAAGAGTTGAACCGGGTTATCCCGGCCATTGAAACGATCCGGAAAATCACCGATATTTCCATTTCCATTGATACCAGCAAGGCCGAAGTGGCCCGGCAGGCCCTAACGGCGGGGGCGACCATGGTCAATGATATTTCCGCCCTGCGTAAGGATCCGGCAATGGCCGAAGTGGTGGCCGGCTACGACGGCCCGGTGCTTATTATGCACATGCAGGGAACGCCCGGTGACATGCAGGTTGATCCACGCTATGGGGATGTGGTCGAAGAGATCTGCGCATTTTTTGAAGAACGAATTAGCTGGATGCAGGAGCAGGGAATAGAAAAGAGTCGCATTGTCCTTGACCCCGGCATTGGATTTGGCAAAACCCTTGACCATAATCTTGCCATCCTGGGCAATATTCGAACCTTTAAGAAACTTGGCCACCCCGTTCTCATCGGCCATTCCCGCAAGTCCTTTCTTGATAAACTGCTCGGCCTGCCGGTTGACAAACGCGACTGCCCGACCGCCGTTATATCCGCCCTCTGCGCCACCCTGGGCGCTGATATCCTCCGCGTCCATGATGTAGCATTGAGCCGCCAGGCAGTACTGCTTGCCGCCGCCCTGTAACGAGATTATTTTACTATTCCTGCAGTCCTCTTTCATCCGCCTTTCCCGCAGTCTTTTTGGCGGGAATCCTTTGTGTATGCCGGTGCCTGACATCTTCCTGGATCCCCGCCCAACAGATCGCGAGGATGACGACACGGGGGCGGACCAGCGAGGATGACGACATAGGGCTTGGGTGTAGGGGTGACGAGGGAATTCGCTGCATTCTACCAATCTCGACATTCCCGTAGTTTTCTCCCATCCGTCTTTCGCGCAGTCCTCATTCATCCGTCATCCCCGAGGTAGTTTTCGGGGATCCAGACAGATGCCCGGCCCCGCAATATACCCTTTTTCCTGCCCCACAGTATGATTCCTCCCGTTTTTGGAACTCATTTTTCCTGTTTTCCGGAAAACATCGAATTCTTACTATTTGTTTATATCATAAAAATCCAATAAATCAGGTGGTTGCATGAGTTGGTTTGTCTGTTCGTTTTTCCGAAAAAGGAATGATGTTGTTCCGGTTTTTCGGAAAATCAGGCCAATTTTGATGGATAAAAGAGAGGCCGGGACAATTGAAATATGATGAACATATCCTGCTAATTCAGTACGATATGTACCAAATCTCTTTGTCTGTATTTTATTTCCCCATTGGCCTGGTGCTTGCATGTTAAGGCATGATGAAAAGGATCTGTCTCTATACAAAGTCAAAAAAGGAGGATGGAATGAAGAAATTGTTGGTTGGTTTGGTCACTATGTTATTTTTAGCTGGGATGGTAGGGGTAGCGAGTGCTACTAGTATTTATTGGTCAATGTCACACACTTATCCGGCTGACTTTATTATTACTCTTGGAGCGGGTACAATAAGTGATCCAGATTGGAGTGCCGTTATACAAAACCATGAATGGGATTTCAGTGACACTTACACCCTGCCTACAGTGGCAGAAGATTATCTCTGGGATAATACTTGGTGGATCGAGTTTGATGATCAATATTACGGGGATAGCGGATCAATTACAGCATTTAGTCTTACAGATAACTATGGGACTACTTATGTCTCCACCGATACTCCGGTATATGTTCCCGACCGTGCTACCAGATATGCTTATATTCATACTCCAACAGATCCAAACACTTCCGTCCCGGAACCGGCCACCATGCTGCTGTTCGGCACCGGCCTGGCCGGTCTTGCCGGTCTGCGCAGACGGCAGGGCAAGAAGTAATTTTTTCAGCACCTGATTTTCCTTATTAAAGGCGGCTCCACTTTACGTGAGGCCGCCTTTTTCTATTGTTTTTTCTCTCGTCACACCGCTCAGCGGTGTGACGTCAACCTCCGGCGCTCCGCGCCTTTGTTTCTTCCCGGTATATATTTGCCGTCTTTTTTCTTTTCTCGGCATCCGGAATTCGCTGCATTCTATCAATCTCGACATTCCCTTGGTTTTTTCCCATCCGTCTTTCCCACAGTCTTTTTGGCGGGAATCCATTGTGTATGCCGGGGCCTGACATCTTCCTGGATCCCCACCCAACAGCTCGCGAGGATGACGACATGGGGAGGACTTGCGAGGATGACGGGAAGAGGAGACCGCCGGGGTTCCCTCGTTCTCTCGTTATATCGCTCTGCAATGTGACGCCAACGTTTGGCGCTCCGCGCCTTTGCCCCTTTTCTCGGCTTTTCCTGCTTGAAAACCTGATGAACGTATGATATCACATAGAATGTAATTACCGTAATTACATTATTAATTATTGCTTACGAGGCATGACCATGGAAAATAGCTTGAGAACACAAGATATTAAATTGATCGCTATCGGCAATTCCAAAGGAGTCCGCCTCCCGAAGAGACTTTTACGAAAATATGGATTTGGTGATTCTCTTCTGCTTGAAGAAACAGAGAGAGGATTATTGCTGACAAGCAAGAAGGATGCCGGCAAGATGTCCTGGGAAGAAACATATAAGGCCATGGCAAAAGAACAGGAGGGATGGGAGGAGTTTGAAGCAACACTGTCGGATGGCCTGGAGCACGGGGAATTTGATGATTAAACGGTATGAAATATATTATGCCGATCTTAATCCGGCCAGGGGGAGTGAAATAAAAAAAATACGGCCGGTGGTCATCGTCAGTGATAACGCAATGAATAAATACCTGGAAACCGTTGTTGTCTGCCCGCTTACCAGTAAGCTGCATCCGCAGTGGAGAAGCCGACTTTCCTTCATCTGCGCCGGGAAAAATGCGGAAATAGCCGTTGACCAGATACGGGCCATCAGCAAACAGCGCCTGAAAAAGAAGCTCGATACCCTGACAAAAAATACAAGCGCGGAGTTGCGCAGGCTCATCACAGAGATGTATGGAGAGTAAAAAGATATTGTCGTCATTCCCGTACTCTTTTTGGCGGGAATCCATGGTGTATGCCGGGACATGATATCTTGCTGGATCCCCGCCCAACAAACTGCGGGGATGACGGAAAGAGGAGGCCGCAGGGATAAACGGGAAGACCAGACTACGGAGATGACAGGGTGAGCAGACTGCGGTGGTATTTTTCCCCCGACCCCACCGTTTAGTGGGTTGATCTTGTATTCTTGCTTTGTGCTGGGAATGTATGAGGTGCAAAGAGGCGCAGAGCGCCGGATGATGTGTAGCACCACGCATATTGCGTGGTGCTACAAGAACAAAAAGAAACTTGATACCCTGTCGAAAAATACAAGCGCGGAGTTGCGCAGGCTGATCACAGAGATGTATGGAGAGTAAAAAGATATTGTCGTCATTCCCGTACTCTTTTTGGCGGGAATCCATGGTGTATGCCGGGACATGATATCTTGCTGG
>WGCP01000229.1 GCA_015493715.1 Desulfobulbaceae bacterium | reverse complement strand
TTCGTTTGATTTCCCGGACAGGGAGTAAGTTTATGCGTATCATAATCTCAAAAATCAGCGGGCCGAATTGCTAATCCGGCTGCGATGGCCATCTCCGGTGCAATGGCTTCAATATAATCCGGGTCTATCTTTTTCCTGTTGAAATTCATGTCTTGAAATGGGTTGAACGAAATGACATCAAGCCCGGTTTCCTGTTCAATAAAAGAGAGCAGACCGGTGACCTTGGATCCGCCGCCACTTACAACGAGGCGGCTGAGTGGTTTATCCGGATGGTTTGCCATATACAAATCAATGGCTTTTTTCATTTCCAGGACCCACTGGGTACAGGTCTGATTGAAAATTTCTTCCACTTCCTGCTGCCGCTCTTCGACAGGCAGCAAGCCTAATTTTATTTTTTCCGCCTCGTCAAAATCCACATCAAGGGAATTTGCCAGTTGTTCCGTCAACTGGTCACTACCGACTACAACATCGCGGGCCAGGACGGAAGCACCATCAGACAGGATATTGATATTCATTTTGGATGCGCCGATATCAATAAGGGCCACGTTTTCCGTGCTTCCGGTCGCGGTTTCCCAGATATTCTCCAGGGCAAAACCATCGACATCAACGAGAACAGGTTTGAGTTTTTGCTCCTGCAGCATGTCGAGATAGTCATCAATGACATCTTTTTTGGCGGCAACCAGCATGACATCGGTTCGTTCGCCGTTTTCTCGGCTGGTTTTGAGGTCCTGGAAATCAAGATACACCTCGTCAATATCAAAAGGAATGTATTGTTCCGCCTCGCTCCTGATATAGTCGGCGAGCTCTTCCTGATCCATAACCTCGAGGTTTACTTTTTTAACAATAACCGAATAACCGGAGATGGAGATGCCGACTTTGCTATTCTTGATCTTGAGATTGTTAAAGAGAGTCGCAATGATTTTTCCGACTTCTTCAGGTTCCTGCAATACACCATCCTCGACGGATCCCTCGGGAAGAGCAGCACTGCCGACGGCCATAATGGTGTACCCTTTGCCTGTCTTTTGTAACTTACAGACTTTGACGGCAGCGGACCCGATGTCTACCCCGGTGACCAGTTGTTCTTTTTTTGCCATAAGATGTTTCTTCCTGTGACGCAGGGGTTTTGTCCGAAGACGGACGACGAAACCTGTTACAATGAGTGGAGGTTCAATTTATTGGCCTGTAATTATTAAGGTCATAAAAAAAAACATTTGTCAAGAAGACGCCTCCTTTTTTTTAAATTTTTTCTTGTTTAAAAAACAATGAGATAGGCTACGAATTACCTTTTTGTATACAACATGTTGTACGCTATCTTTTTGAAATGCCTTATTTTGTATGTTCGGAACATTTGACTTGTCCCTGCTTTTTATATTGTTCCCTTGAGAATTTTTTTTTTTTCATGTACCTTCCATCCAGTTTTCTTTGTAAAAGCCGTTCCCTATGACAGACAGGGCAGGATGAAAAATTCGAAAAACCAAAAAAATAAATCGATTGTGCGCGAATACACAGAGGCGATTGTCATTGCCCTCGTCCTTGCGCTTTTTATTCGTACTTTTATTGTTCAGGCCTTCAAAATTCCGTCCGGTTCCATGCTGCCTACCCTGCAGATAGGGGATCATCTGCTGGTAAACAAGTTCATTTACGGTATAAAGATTCCCTTCTCCGGTCGAATTCTGATCCCTATAGAGAATCCTGCGCCGGGAGACATCGTTGTTTTTAAATTTCCCAAAAATCCAAAACTTGATTATATAAAAAGAGTGATCGCCGTTGCCGGAGATACCGTAACGATTAGAAATAAAAAGATTTTTGTGAATGGACATCCTTTGGCTGGTACACATGGCGTGTATACGGACCCACGAATTCTGCCCGGTGATGTGAGTCCCCGTGATAATTTCGGTCCGGTCAAAGTTCCCGCACACCACATCTTTGTCATGGGAGATAATCGTGATAACTCCTATGACGGCAGGTTCTGGGGATTTGTTGATCTCGATGCGGTACGCGGCAAGGCATTTATTATCTACTGGTCCTGGGATCTGCGCAAACCGCTGCTCTCCATTGACCGGTTCACCTCCATTCGCTGGAATAGAATCGGGCATCTAGTCCATTAAGTAGAACGGGATATGACGACCGGATATTTTTTCCCCCACCGCCACATATTGGGCATTGATCATTTATCCGTAGATGATATTCATCATATTTTATCTACCGCCGAATCGTTTAAGGAAATATCATCCCGGCCCATTAAAAAAGTTCCCACCCTGCGCGGCAACACGATTATTAATCTTTTTTTCGAGCCATCCACGCGGACACGCCTTTCCTTTGAAGTAGCCGCCAAGCGGATGAGCGCCGATACCTTCAACATTTCCGCTTCCACCAGCAGTGCCACCAAGGGGGAGACACTCATTGATACGGCCCGTAACATTGCGGCCATGAACCCGGATACAATCATCATCCGCCATTCCTTTTCCGGGGCTCCGCACATGTTGACCAGGTATGTGGACGCCGCAATTATCAACGCCGGCGACGGTATGCACGAACATCCCTCTCAGGGTTTGCTTGACATGTTGACGGTGCTGGAACACAAAGGGCGACTGGACGGGTTGAAAATAGCAATTATCGGCGATATTCTTCACAGCCGGGTCGCCCATTCCGATATCCTCGGTTTTACGAAAATGGGATCCGACGTTTTTGTATACGGGCCAAGTACGTTGATTCCCCGCGCCCTCGACCGATTGGGGGCCAGGGTTTGCAGCACCCTTGCCGAAGCGGTGGCTGATGCCGATGTGGTGATGACGCTGCGGATTCAAAAAGAACGACAAAATGATCCGCTCCTTCCATCGTTTCGGGAATATGCCAGACGATTTGGAGTTACGCGTGATGTCGTGGCTCTGGCCAAAGATGACGCCTTGGTGATGCATCCCGGCCCGATCAACAGGGGGATTGAGCTGATGCCTGATGTGGCTGATTCAGGCCGATCCGTTATTCTCGATCAGGTGACCAACGGAGTCGCTGTCCGCATGGCCCTGCTCTATCTCGTTATGGGCAATGCCCCGGTGACCGGTTGATTCTTTCGTAATCGTTCACCGGGGACGACAAGTTTACAACAATCTCTGGCCTGTAATCGTTTACCAGTACCTTAGATTTGTTCATTTTTGACTTTGAAGCATACTCGTGCTGGTCGAGAAGACAAAAAAGGACGAAGATGAGGTGCTGGGGAAGGATTACATTTTTTCCAAGCGAGGTGTCATGTCTTCCAGCTATCTGATAAAAAACGGCCGTGTCATTGATCCGAAAAATTCTCGCGATGAGGTTGCTGATCTGGCGATCAGGGACGGACGTCTGGTGAATGCGGAAGATGAAGTATCCGGGAGCGTGGTAGAAATTGATGCCGCCGGATGCTGGGTGGTGCCGGGGCTGATTGACATGCATGTTCATTTGCGGGAGCCGGGCGAAGAGTATAAGGAAGATATCATTTCCGGATGCCGGGCCGCCGCCGCCGGCGGATTTACCGGTGTCGCCTGCATGCCCAATACACGGCCGGTCAATGATAATCGCAGTGTGACCGCTCTGATTCTGGAGTTGGCTGCCGGGGCCTCGGCCCGCGTCTATCCCGTGGCGGCAATTTCCAAGGCAAGCAAAGGTGAATCACTTGCCGAGTTCGGTGATCTTCGTGAGGCCGGAGCGGTGGCGGTTTCAGACGATGGTCTGCCGGTTCGCGACAGCCGGTTGATGCGTCGGGCTTTAGAATATGCGGCTGATTTCGGGCTGGCGGTGATCTCGCATAGTGAGGAGCCGAGCCTTTCCCACGGCTCAATGAACGAGGGAGCAGTCTCCACCCGCCTTGGCCTTCAGGGCATACCCACCGTTGCCGAATCAATCATGGTGTACCGGGAAATTGCTCTGGCGGAATACACCGGTAAGCCGGTGCATATCGCCCATGTAAGCACGGCCATGAGTACCGAGCTGATCCGTTCGGCCAAAAAACGCGGCGTACCGGTGACGGCGGAAACCACTCCTCATTATTTTACGCTGACCGAGGAGGCGGTTGAGGGGTACAACACCAATGCAAAGATGAATCCGCCTCTGCGCAGTGAAGAGGATCGGCAGGCTGTTCTGCAGGGCTTGGCCGACGGCACCTTTGATGCCATTGCCACCGATCATGCCCCCCACTCCATTTTGGAAAAAGAGGTCGAATTTGATGCGGCGGCAAATGGTATCATCGGTCTGGAAACATCCCTGTCCTTGGGCCTGGCCCTGGTGCGGGAAGGCGTGATTGACGAAAAACGGCTGATCGAGCTCATGTCGCTCAATCCGGCGACTGTGCTCGGGCTTGAGGCCGGCACCCTTTCCGAAGGCGCTCCTGCCGATATTACCATCATTGATCCCAGGGCGGAATTCCACTACACCGAGGACAAGGTGGTTTCAAAGAGTAAAAATTCGCCCTTTCTCGGCTGGAAGCTCCAGGGGAGGGCGGTCCTTACCATGGTGGGCGGCAGGATTACGCATAATCTTTTCGACTGATTGGTCCAGAGCCTTATTCAGTCCTTGACGTACCGGATTGGATCTTCAATGCCGGCCTCGGCAAATCCGTTGAGCCTGAGCCGACAGGCGTCACATCGGCCACAGGCCAGTTCGCCAATCGGATCATAGCAACTGTGGGTCATGGAATAATCAACGCCTAATTTCATACCCGTTGCAATGATTTCTTTTTTGCTCATGGCAATGAGCGGCGCGTGCAGTTGAAACGGCCTGCCTTCGCAACCGTTTTTCGTCCCCAGGTTGGCCATTGTTGCAAAGGCGTCCAGAAAATCAGGGCGACAGTCCGGATATCCGCTGTAATCCACGGCATTAATACCAAGAAAAATATCGACGGCCCCAAGGACTTCCGCCCAGGCAAGGGCATGGGAGAGGAAGATAATGTTTCTCCCCGGCACGTAGGTGACCGGGATTCCTTTTTCCATTTCGCCCGGTTTCCTGTTCTTCGGCACCGGAGTATCGGTCGTCAGGGCGGAGCCGCCGATGGCATCAAGGTCAAGGCGCAGGATAAGATGGTCCTGGATATTACAAGCTTTGGCAATATTTTTCGCCCGTTCAAGCTCAATGGTCTGGCGTTGACCGTAGTCGAAGCTCAGGCAGAAACAACTATAGCCTTGCGCTTTGGCTATAGCGAGTACTGTTGTGGAATCAAGGCCGCCGCTGAACAGGATGACGGCTTTTTTGGTTTTATTCATTTGTTTGCACCGGTAACTTGGTTGTCAGGGTAATTGCTTCCGGGGTTACCTCGGCCTGGTAGGCCAGCACCTGTACCCCATTTTTTTTGACCTGCCACAGGGCTTCGGCGTATACCGGATCAATGGCGGTGGCCGGCATAAAACGATCTGCATCCGCACGCTGGATACAGAAGAGGACGGCGCATTCATTGCCTTCGCGGCGCAGCCGGTCAAGTTCATGCAGATGCTTTGTACCTCTGGCGGTCACGGCATCGGGAAACATCGCTATCCCATTTTCAGCCAGGGAACAGTTTTTTACCTCAAGGTAGGCCGTGCCTGTTTCTGTTGTGAGCAGGAAATCAAGACGACTGCGATCAGACACCTTTATCTCCGGGCGGATGGACAGGATGTGGCCAAAGTCATTGATAGTGCCATTTTCCAGGGCTTCGTGGACAACTTTGTTTGTGCGTGCGGTGTTGAGCCCTATCCATATATTGTGACGTTGCACCATCTCCAGGGTCCAGCCGTATTTACGTCTTGGGTTGTCCGCCTTTGAGATCATCACAGGGCTGCCTGGATCGGAGCATCCGCGCATGGAGCCGGAATTCGGACAGTGTACGGTCAGCGTTTCACCGGTTGTCAGGGAGATATCGGCAAGGAATCGCTTGTAACGACGTATCAGTGTGCCGAATTGCTGAACGGGTGGCAGAATCATATGAAGAGAAGGGTATTTTTTCCGGGTTTGATCTTTTCGTTCCGGCTATTATGCTTTATGATGGGAACAATTGGTTGAATCAATCGGTTTGGCAATCAAAAAAATACTGAAAGCATGACTGTTGCATGGCCAATTTTTAAAAAATAATTATAGTACAAAGAAGAAATTTGTGCGTTTCGGATCAGGAAACGACTTTTATCTTGGCCAACAATGCTTTTTAACAATTAAGGAGAGCAATTACAATGAAACTTGGACTCAACGGTCTCGGCAGGATTGGTAAACTTTCGTTATGGCACCATGTTTCCCGGCAATTTTTTTCTGAAATAGTCATCAATCTTGGAAGAAATGTCGGTACCGGTCTTGAGGATATTGCCGCCACAGTGGAAAAAGACTCCTCATACGGCAGGCTCAGCACCTACCTCCATGGCCATAAAGGCGGCAGAGTGATTGAAAATCTCAATGAAGAAGCCGGAACCATGACCATAAACGGTGTGCCGGTCACCTTTCTGCGGACTGATCGTAATCCCAAGGATATCGGTTGGCAGAAAAACGGTGTTCGTCTGGTTGTGGATACCACCGGTGTTTTCAAAGATCCGACCGCCGATCCGGACGAGGGACGCGGCTCCATCAGGGGGCATCTGCAGGCCGGAGCGGAAAAGGTTATGCTGTCGGCCCCGTTCAAAATCAAGGCCAAGGGCATTGATATGCCCGAGGATGCGGTAACAACCGTTATGGGCATAAATGATGATGATTATGACCCGGCTCGGCATTCAATTATATCCGCCGCTTCCTGTACCACCACCTGTCTGTCGTATATGATTAAGCCGTTGATGGATCATTTCGGCGCTGATCGAATGTTGTCTGCGTCTATGGTTACGGTCCATGCCGCCACCGGCAGCCAGAAGGTGCTGGATCGGGTGCCGGGTGCCGGAGCAACGGACTTGCGAAAAAACCGTTCCATACTCAACAATATTATTTTGACCACGACCGGTGCGGCCAAGGCCCTGGCCCTGGTGATTCCGGAGATGAAATCCATCGGTTTTATTGCCGAGTCCGTCCGGGTACCAACCTCCACCGGTTCTCTCATTGTACTGGTTCTCAACCTCCAGGATGATCTGGCCGATCCCATCAAACGTGATCTGATAAATTCCATTTATCGGGATTACGCGGCCGCAACCAAATATCTGGAATATTCAGCGGGACAGAATGTCTCCTCGGATATTGTCGGCACTCCGGCGGCGGCAGCGGTAATCGAGTCGACGGAAACCCATACCCGTACCGCCTCCATCAGCGTCAATCTTGATCATGTCAAGAGCTGTAATTTTGAACCGGGCCAGGTGCCGCCGGTGCTTGAAGTTCCCGTTACCCAGGCGGTCATTTATGGCTGGTATGATAACGAACTCGGCAGTTATACCAACATGCTGGGTGACCTGACGGTTTCCGTTGGGGAGGGAATGCTGTAAAACGTGACCTGATTATTCGGCCAATGGTTGCCGGGGATCTGACGGATGTTATCCAGGTTGCCGACCAATCAATGCTCAACCCCTGGAATAGTGGGCAGTTCACTGCAGAGATGGACATCGGCTCCGGCTTTCGACTGGTTGCCGATAATGGAGCAGTCAGCGGCTATATAATAGGCAGAGCAACGGCTGGAGAAGCTGAGATATTGCAGCTGGCCGTACTTCCATCCTGCCAGCGCCGAGGTATAGGGTCAAAACTCCTTGCACAGGGTTTGCGTAGTCTTGCACAAAAGCGGGTTCGGGTCTGTTTCCTCGAGGTAAGATACCAAAATAGGAGCGCCCTTTTGTTGTATCGACAGGCGGGATTTCGGCGGGTTGGAATGCGGGAAAAATATTATCGGCACCCCGTAGATGATGCCGTTATCATGAGAAAAATAATTGCTGAGGACAGGAATGATGCGGACAATTCGTGATCTTGAGATAACCGGCAAAAGGGTCTTGATCCGGGTGGATTTTAACGTTCCCATGGA
>WGCP01000228.1 GCA_015493715.1 Desulfobulbaceae bacterium | reverse complement strand
TGTCATCACGCAGGTTCCCTTCCCCGTCATTCCCTTAATCCTCATTCATTCGTCATTCCCGCAGTCTTTTTGGCGGGAATCCTGTTTTACCCCCCCCTGTACTTCGGGATGAATAACAACTTTGCTTGAGAAGAAGAATGATGATGAAAAATAAAATGCCCAGGATTATGGGCATCCTCAATGTTACCCCGGATTCTTTTTCCGACGGAGGCTCTTTTAGCTCACAGGAAGCCGCCCGCGCCCAAGTCGAGCGGATGCTCGCCGAAGGTGTTGATATCATTGACGTGGGTGGTGAATCCACCCGGCCCTTTGCCGAAACTGTTTCCGAGCAGGAAGAGTTGAACCGGGTTATCCCGGCCATTGAAACGATTCGGAAAATCACCGATATCCCCATTTCCATTGATACCAGCAAGGCCGAAGTGGCCCGGAAGGCCCTGGCCGCCGGGGCAACCATGGTCAATGATATTTCCGCCCTGCGCAATGACCCGGCAATGGCCGAAGTGGTGGCCGGCTACGACGGCCCGGTGATTATTATGCACATGCAGGGAACGCCCGGTGACATGCAGGTTGATCCTCGGTATGAAAATGTGGTCGAAGAGATCTGCGCATTTTTTGAAGAACGAATTGCCTGGATGCAGGAGCAGGGAGTAGAAAAGAGTCGCATTGTCCTTGACCCCGGCATTGGATTTGGCAAAACCCTTACCCATAATCTTGCCATCCTGGGCAATATTCAGATCTTTAAGCAACTTGGCCACCCCGTTCTCATCGGCCATTCCCGCAAGTCCTTTCTTGATAAACTGCTCGGCCTGCCGGTTGACAAACGCGACTGCCCGACCGCCGTCATCTCCGCCCTCTGCGCCACCCTGGGCGCTGATATCCTCCGCGTCCATGATGTAGCATTGAGCCGCCAGGCAGTACTGCTTGCCGCCGCCCTGTAACGAGATTATTTTACTATTCCTGCAGTCCTCTTTCATCCGTCTTTCCCGCAGTCATTTTGGCGGGAATCCATTGTGTATGCCGGGGCCTGACATCTTCCTGGAGCCCCGCCAACAGCTCGCGGGGATGACGACAGAAGCAGACCAGCAAGGATGAGGACATAGGGCTTGGGTGTAGGGGTGACGACGGAAGTCGCTACATTCTATCAATCTCGACATTCCCGTGGTTTCCTCCCATCCGTCTTTCCCGCAGTCATTTTGGCGGGAATCCATTGTGTATGCCGGGGCCTGACATCTTCCTGGATCCCCGCCCAACAGCTCGCGGGGATGACGACATGGGGAGGACTTGCTAGGATGACGACACGGGGGCTTGGGTGCAGGGGTGACGACGGAATTTGCTGCATTCTGCCAATCTCGACATTCCCGTGGTGTTCTCCCATCCGTCTTTCCCACAGTCTTTTTGGCGGGAATCCATTGTGTATGCCGGGACATGATATCTTCCTGGATTCCCGCCCAACAGCTCGCGGGGATGACGACGTGGGGCGGAGTTGCGAGGATGACAGGGTGAACAGTTCGGAGAGCCGGCGTGGCGGGAAGAAGAGACTGCAGAGAATGCCAAGGGTATCGTACTCTCGTATATCGTCGTCATCCCCGAGGTAGTTTTCGGGAATCCAGACAGATGCCCGGCCCCGCAATATACCCTGTTTTCCCGCCCAAAAGCTCGTTTTCTCCCGTTTTTGGAACTCATTTTTCCTGTTTTCCGGAAAATATCGAATCCTTACTATTTGTTTATATCTAAAAAAAATCAATAAATCAGGTGGTTGCATGAGTTACTTTGTCTGTTCATTTTTCCGAAAAAGGAATGATGTTGTTCCTGTTTTCCGGAAAATCAGGCCAATTTTGATGGATAAAAGAGAGGCCGAAGCGATTGGTCTGTGATGAAAAATACCCACCAATTCAGTATGATATGTACTAAATCGCTTTGTCAGTATTTTTATTTCGCCATTGGCTTGTAGCTTGCATGTAAAGAAATAATGAAAAGGATGTGTCTCTATACAAAATCAAGAAAGGGGGATGGTATGAAGAAAAACTTCGCAAGGAGAATCAGGATGCTGAAAAAAACTTTACCCATGTTAGCAGTAGCAATCATGTTCTGTGCTGGAACCGCCCAGGCAACAGCCATACATGACGCAAATTTATTTACAGGCAATACACTGGCCTCGAATGATGATAGTTCTACCGGACTGGTTAACTTAGGTTTTACCGCAAATTTTTACGGTACCGGCTACAGCCAACTGTATGTTAATAACAATGGAAATGTGACCTTTAATGCAGCGCTTGGGACATATACCCCATTTGATTTGTTGAGTACCTCTACCCCTATTATTGCGCCGTTTTTTGCAGATGTTGATACCGGAAGCAGCAATAATGTCCAGTACGGGTCAGGTACGCTCAATGGTAATAATGTTTTTGGCGTTAACTGGATTGATGTCGGTTATTATTCTGAGCACAATAGTCCTGTTAATAGCTTCCAGCTTATTCTCACTGACCGGTCTGATACTGGTGCCGGGAATTTTGATATTGAATTCAATTATGATCAAATTCTTTGGGAAACCGGTGATGCCAGCGGCGGCAATAATGGTCTGGGCGGAGATTCAGCACGGGCTGGCTGGTCCGACGGTGTCGCCAATGCGTTTGAGTTGCCAGGTTCTGCGATCAACGGTGCACTCTTAGATAATGGGACAAATGCCTTAATTGGTGGAAGTTTAAATTCTAACGAGCCAGGGCGTTATATTTTTTCAGTACGGAATGGTAATGTTGTACCACCTAGCCCCGTCCCGGAACCGGCCACCATGCTCCTGTTCGGCACCGGGCTTGCCGGCTTAGCTGGTCTGCGCAGACGACAGGGGAAGAAATAGTTTTTTCAGCACCAGCTTTTCCCTATCAAAGGCGGCCCCACTTCAGGTGGGGCCGCCTTTTTCTATTGTTTTTTTTCTCGTCACACCGCTCAGCGGTGTGATGGCAATTTCCGGCGCTCTGCGCCTTTGCTCTTTTCTCTGTTTTCTCCGGAGACGATTTTGGTGAATGAATTCGGCCCTGCAAATATAATGTCGGAATCGCGGATAAATCCGCTCCTACCCACAGAAGCAATTTGTGCTCGTATCGTAGGAGCGGATTTATCCGCGAAACAAAGGCCGGGTTCCCTCGTTATACCGCTCAGCGGTGTGACGCCAACCTCAGGCGCTTCGCGCCTTTGTTCTTTTTCCTGGATTTTCCTGCTTGAAAATCGAATGGACGCGTGGTATTACACATAATGTAATTACTGTAATTACATCGTTAATTATTGCTTACGAGGCATGCCATGGAAAATAGCCTGAGAACACGAGATATTAAATTGATCGCCATCGGCAATTCCAAAGGAGTCCGCATCCCGAAGACTCTTTTACGAAAATATGGATTTGGTGATTCACTTTTGCTTGAAGAAACAGAGAGAGGATTATTGCTTACGAGCAAGAAGGAGGCCGGCAAGATTTCCTGGGAGGAAACATATAAGGCCATGGCAAAAGAACAGGAGGGGTGGGAGGCGTTTGAAGCAACACTGTCGGATGGCCTGGAGCACGGGGAATTTGATGATTAAACGGTATGAAATATATTATGCCGATCTTAATCCGGCCAGGGGAAGTGAAATAAAAAAAATACGGCCGGTGGCCATCGTCAGTGATAACGCAATGAATAAATACCTGGAAACCGTTGTTGTCTGCCCGCTTACCAGTAAGCTGCATCCACAGTGGAGAAGCCGACTTTCCTTTATCTGTGCCGGGAAAAATGCGGAAATAGCCGTTGACCAGATACGGGCCATCAGCAAACAGCGCCTGAAAAAGAAGCTCGATACCCTGTCGAAAAAGACAAGCGCGGAGTTGCGCAGGCTCATCACAGAGATGTATGGAGAGTAAAAGATATTGTCGTCATTCCCGTACTCTTTTTGGCGGGAATCCATGGTGTATGCCGGTGCCTGACATCTTCCTGGATCCCCTGCCTAACAGCTCGCGGGGATGACGACATGGGGCGGACTTGCGAGGATGACGACATAGGGCTTAGGTGCAGGGGTGACGAGGGAAGTCGCTGCATTCTGCCAATCTCGACATTCCCGTGGTTTTTTCCCATCCGTCTTTCCCGCCCAACAGATCGTGGGGATAACGGAAAGAGGAGGCCATCGCTTTTTCTGGAAAATTAATTGTTCGGAAATCAGGCATAAACGTTGCGAAATTCGATCTGAGATTATTGTCGTGCGATGTTCGCTGTAGAAAAATGACCTATATCTTTGACAATGTTAACCTGTGTGTTAACATTATTGTATGCGAGAAATACTTTTTTATAAAACAGAATCAGGCAGGTGCCCTGTCGAGGATTTTTTGGAATCACTGTCATCAAAACAAGCTCAAAAAGTTACCTGGGTATTATCGTTAATTGAAGAATTACCCACGATTCCAAGCAAGTACTTCAAAAAGCTTGTGAGCACCGATGATCTTTGGGAAGTTCGAGTAAACTATAGTGGTGAGATTTTCAGGCTACTTGGATTTTTCGATGGTTTACAGCTCATAGTATTGAATTACGCTTTTCAAAAGAAAACTCAAAAAACTCCTCGGACTGCCATACAAGTTGCAGAAAAACGAAAACAAGAATATTTCAACAGGAGGAAGGCAAAATGAGTGATTTGCAAAAATATATCACTAAACGAAAAGCCACTGATCCTGAATTTGCAGAGAATTTTGAAAGTGGTTACGAAGAATTTAAAATTGGAGTCCTGCTAAAAATGGCTCGTGAAGAAGCAGGCTACACTCAAGCAGAACTTGCAGAGAAACTTAATACTAAAAAATCTGCAATTTCACGCATAGAAAACCACGCAAAAGATATCAAATTATCTACTCTTGAAAAGTTTGTCCAGGCACTGGGGAAAAAGCTCAGGCTTGAGGTAGCATAATCTCTGATGATCAGCGAACAAGGTTTTCGCCTGATCGCAACACGAGCCTTTCTTGGGGTACCTTGTCCGTTGTTGCTGTCATTATTCATAATTCAATCTTGGTCTTTGGCGACAATGAAAATAAACGTGATCCCTCGTTGCTGAGAAACAGGTATCATCAAAAAAAAAATTATTGTTGTTTCCGAAGCGAATCGTCGGGACAAAACATATAGGCGTGCAGGGCCTTGCCATTGGGCAACCATGGACCCCCGCCCAACAGATCGCGAGGATGACGGAAAGAGGAGACCGCCGGGATGATAGGGTGAACAGACCGCAGGGATAATGGAAAGAGGTGGCCGTCGGGTTGGAGGGAAGAACAGACCACGGGGCTGGCGGAGGGACGGCCCGCAAGGCTGATGGGAAGAGGAGACTGCCGGAATAACAATGATATATCGTCACGCCCGAGTGTTGTTGTCGGGTGTCCACGAGAAGGTGATCCCCTTTTTCTTTACTTTTTTTTCTAAGTTTTTTTTACTAAGGAGTAAACGGCTTGAACTGCAGTTCGTTGATTATCCGGAAATGCTTTGCATTACTTGATGAAAGCGTCATATTATTTTCTACCGCAGTTGCCGCTATAATGGCATCACCTGACCGTACCCCCGAGGCCAATGCATATTCCTCGATGTATATTGAGGCGCGATGACCAATATTTTCCGTCAAGGGAAGTACCTTGAAGTGATACTCAGTTAAAAAATTTTTAATGATTGTGTGCTGCGTCTTTTTTTGCGCGCCCTGCAAAAGTTCCATATATGTCTGGATGGAAAGATACCTTTCTCTTGTTCTTTCCATGAGTTCCGCTGCTTTGGTATTTCCCCTCTGCACCCATATGAACATATCGGTATCAAAGATCATCATACCTGCCCTTTCTCAGATGCTCTACCTGGTCCAATACCGAGTGGTCGTTGTCTGGAGAAGACATCCCGAAAAAAGGATGCTCGGTTATTTTTTTCCCTTTCCGGGGTTGTTCTGAGGAGATGAGAACCCCTTTCATTTTACCTCGATAGAAGATTGTAACCTTTTCGTTTCTATCAAGCGCTTTCAGAACATCATTCATTTTGTACCGTAAATCAACAACAGTGGCTTTCATGGTGTATCTCCCGTTGGTTAAATGTATAGTTGAAATATACATTAATCGGTTGGTTTAGTCAAGAGGGGGAGCGCTTTCTTGTACCACCGCTCTGCGGGTAAACAGTTCGCCCCTATTGTACAACCATGGATCCCCGCCCAACAGATCGCGGGGATGACGGGGAGAGGAGACTACGGAGATGACAGGGTGAGCAGACTGCGGTGGTATTTTTTTCCCGACCGCACTGTTTTGTGGATTGATCTTGTATTTTTGCTTTGTGCCGGGAATGTATGAGGTGTAAAGAGGCGCAGAGCGCCGGATGATGTGTAGCACCACGTATATTGCGTGGTGCTACAAGAACAAAAAAGAAATTTGATAGCCCGTCGAAAAAGACAAGCACTGAGTTGCGCAGGCTCATCATAGAGATGTGTGGAAAGTAAAAAGAGATTGTCGTCATTCCCGTAGTCTTTTTGGCGGGAATCCATCGTATATGCCGGGACATGATATCTTACTGGATCCCCGCCCAACGGACTGCGGGGATGACGGGGAGGGGAGACTGCGGGGATGACGGGGAGAGGAGACTGCGGGGTTGGCGGGAAAAGCTGAGCTTTCATGGTAATCAAGCTATTGTTGTTTTTTCCGCTGATTATCCGTGTCTCTCCAATTATCTAAAAATAGCCCGAGAAGTTTTGTCGTTCAGGGCAATTTTCATCATTCGAAGTCTACGCTTATCTGTTGTGGCTGGGACGGTAAAATCGGGTCCAGCCATGCTGGTTTATCCGTGGTTCATTTTTTGGGATGGCCCGGAGGCATCATCATGTCCATCTGCATACCGGACAATTCCACCGGTAGCTCCAGGGTTTCATCGGGCAGCAGTTCGCGTTTCCTGAAAATTTTCAGGATCACCGTCTCGCCCGGATGTTTATCAAGCAGGGCGATTTTGAGATCGGCAACATCATGGACCGGATTGTTGTCAATGGCCAGTATGCCATCTCCTTTTTGCAAGCCCGCTTTTTTTCCAAAGCCATGCGGGCTGATGCCGACAATGATGACCCGGCCCTGCCCTTTGGCGGGTTTCTTTTCTTCCAGCATGACCCCGATCCTGGCTGCCGGTTGCAGTTGCAGGGGTTCGGTAAAGAGGAGATAGTCAACCTTTCTTCCCTGCTCGATACCCGTGTCCCGGCCGTTATCGCTCACCAGCACGCTCTGTCTGATTTGCGGCATCCTGCGGGCAACCCGCAGGGGAATGGCGCTGTCCTTGTAGACGTGTCCGGCGCCGGCAATGATGATCATCTGCGATTTGGGGTTGGCTGCGAGATAGTCGGCAATAGACTCGGCCATGGTTTCGTCCCAGATGGCCTGTGCCTGGAGGAAGCCACTGAATTTTTTGTTGCCGCCACCATGGGGGGAAGCCGCGTGTTGGCGGTAAATGTCCATGAGCCGCTTGCGGTAGCCGGGCACATCAAGGTCGCGCGCCAGGGCCATCTGTTTGTGTTCTTCCGGGGAAATTCCATCGGTGTTACCCTTGGCAAAGACAGTACTGACGATTTTCTTCTCCAGGTTGAGGCCGATGATGGGGATTTTGTGTTTCCTGCAGAAGCCGATAATGCCTCGATATAACCGGTAGTCAAAACCCCAGACCGAAAAATAGTGTGATTTTTTAAGAAATTCGCGCTCTGTTGGTATTTTGCCGCTGATATAGTCATCAAGCGCTGTTTGTGAGGAACGGGGAAACATCTCCATGCCGACGGCTATATTTTTCTTTTTGGCATACATCTCCTGCAGGACCTGGAGCTGGAGCATATGATCGCCATAGGCGGTATGGGTCTCGCCGACATAGATGACCCGGTTTTTGGATGCGCTATCCATTATGGCGGAGAAATTTTCAACCGCCTTGACAGGCATTCCGACAGGCGGCCTCAAC
>WGCP01000227.1 GCA_015493715.1 Desulfobulbaceae bacterium | reverse complement strand
TCAACAATGCCATCCGGATCAAAGGTGGTCAGAACCGGCAGGCCAAGATTCCATGCCTCAAGAAAAGTTGTTGGAAATCCTTCGACTTCAGATGTACAGCAAAGCAGGCCCGCCCGGGCATACAAATCAGACAACACTGCATCGGATACCCTGCCATGCATGGTCACATTTTCCATGGACTCCATCCGTTTCCGTATTCCATCAAAGTAAACGGAATCGGCATTGGGCGTACCTACCACATCAAAATGGTATTCCGGACATTGTTCGGCGGCATCAAGAAGCCACTCGAGCCGCTTGATTTCAACTATTCTTCCCACCCAGAGGATATTTACGCTCTGCCCGCGAAAAACCTTGGGAACATAATCCTCATCAGGAATCGCCCAGGAACAGGGCAGCGGCAGAAGCTTGGCATGCATGAAAAATGAATTATTCAACATTACCTGCTGTCGCTGTGATTGCGCCACTACAACAACGGCTGCGCAGAGGCCGTATTTGTATAAAAGTCGTTCCCGAAGACGGGGTAGCATGGAGAGGGTTTTCTCACAATCGGCATCACTGGCTACCAGATAAACAAATTTACCGCTATTTCGGCAACCAAGAGCGGTCACCCCGGTTTCGCTGCCGGCGCCCATCTGCAGATAAACCGCTGCGTCCGCTTTCCGCATTGCCCGCCAATGAAGCGTCATCCGGGGATGAACAAATCGCAGGAACGGCAAACCTGCAGTCGGCGCATAGCTTTTGTATATCGTGATGCCGTCACAAACTATTCCGTTTTTCTGCCCATGGTCATAGGTGATAAACGCCACCCGTTTACCACTTTCGACCAGACCCTGTGCCAATGAGACGAGTTGTTTTTCAATGCCGCCCAGGTACCGGGGAACCGCTGCGCCGACAAGCAGGTCATAGCATTTCAGACCGACAATACAGATATCATGATCATGATCCGACATCAGGAGACCGCCTCCAGCATATCGCTCACCGATTGCGCAAGAGGAATCCGGGGAAGCCAGCCGCTTGCCCGATTGAGTTTTTCATTGCTTCCATATACACAATCGAGATCAACATTTTTTACCCGTACGGCATCATGAATAATTTCTTTTTCATGGGCTGCAAATTGGGAAAAAAGATTGAGCAAAGTTGCGATACTCGTCGCCCGGCCGGAACAAACGTTATAAATTTCACCGTCCCGGCCATACTCAGCGATCTTCCAATAGGCAGCCACGGCATCCCTGATATCGATAAAATCACGCTCGGATTGCACATTGCCCACCCGAACCTGCCGCGTATCGGGATCAGCAAACTGGGCACAAATTGCACCGGCAACAAGCCGTTCCGGCAGTCTAGGCCCGACCAGGTTAAACGGCCGGGCAACCATTATTTTTATTCCCAGTTCTCTGCCGAGGGATAAGGCGGCACAGGTCTGCGCCCACTTGGAAAAACCGTATGGGGCCGCGCCGCCACAGGGACTTTTTTCGTCCAAACGACGTGTGGAGCCGGACCTGTATTCAGCGGCCGACCCGGCACAAACTACGGTGCAACCATCACAACCAGCAGCAGCCAGCCCATGCAGAAGCTGTATGGTTCCGCCGACATTAAGATGCCACATCTCTGCCTCATCGGCCGGCGGCGCAAGACCAGCCAGGTGAAAAACCAGGGAAGGCGGAGACTCTTCCGCAATCCCGGACACAACACCGGGAGCAGTTAAATCAACTGAATAAAAGGCATCTGTTCGTGCGGAATCAGGTTGAGAACGACCAAGACCGATGACAGAGGATACGCCGACAATATTTTGTAAAAAATCGATTAAATATGACCCTGTAAAACCGGTGGCCCCTGTTACCCAGATCGCACTCATCCAGGGACCTGTAAAAACATATCCTGGTTTTCTTCAAATTTTTCCTGTGCTCTGGCATAGTCATCCATCCTGCCGATATCCAGCCAGAAACAATCCTCACGATAACAACATACCCGCCCGCCCTCTTCATGGACTTTGAGAATTAAATCCGGCATGTCCATATATTTCCCAGGTTCTACATACTGCATGGCGGCATTGCTGAGGATATTCACACCCATGCTCACTTCAAAATGATAGGTCGGCTTTTCCCGACATCCAGTGAACCGGCCTTTATCATCACTCTCAATAACGCCGAAATCAATGGAAACATCCCGCTGGTAGCAACCGATAGTCAGGTCCGCCTGTT
>WGCP01000226.1 GCA_015493715.1 Desulfobulbaceae bacterium | reverse complement strand
GGAAAACACCTCGGCCAGCCGAATCATAAGGGTGATATTTGTTATGACCCGGTCGGCCCCATGGATATGGGCCATGAGTCGTTCCTGCGGGTCAACGATAAACAGGCAGCATTGCCCGGGATCCAAGAAGGACTGTTTTTTTTCCATGGGCTCATTCTCCTTCGGGGTAATTGCTGATCACAAAATACTGATCACAAAAAATACAGTACCCGGCTATGTAGCCGGCATCAGGCTTTTTTGCAACAGAAAAAGCCCTGTGAGCTCCCGCTCGGATCACGACCGGCGCCACAAAAAAAGCGGCGTTTCCACCCGTAGATGGAAACGCCGCTCAGCCACTATAAAAAGTACGGCTAAACGCCGGTAAATTCTACATATTACCTGCGAACGACACCGGGAACCCGGATATCTTCAACAAGGTGCTGAATATGCTCCGGCGGAGCCGGAGTAATTCCGGAAATGACATAGGCAACGATAAAGTTCACCAATGCGCCGACGGCACCGAATGCCTCGGGAGAAATCCCCAGAAACCAATGGGCCGCATTATTGGGCGCCATGGCGGTACCGGGAATAAAGAACCAACCCTTGAACCAGAAAATATAGACCAAGGTAATTCCCAGACCGGAGAGCATTCCAAGAACCGCACCGATATTATTAATCCTTTTCACGAAGATACCCATCATGAGAGCTGGAAAAATTGAAGATGCAGCCAGACCAAAGGCCAGGGCAACAACCTGGGCGGCAAATCCCGGGGGATGCAATCCAAAATATCCCGCCACGCAGATAGCGCCGGTCATGGCGATACGACTGGCCAGCAACTCTCCCTTGTCCGACATGTTCGGGGCAATGATACCCTTCAAAAGGTCATGGGAGATTGAGGAGGCAATGGCCAGCAGCAGACCGGCGGCCGTGGACAGAGCTGCGGCAATACCACCGGCGGCAACAAGAGCAATAACCCAGTTCGGCAGTTTGGCAATTTCAGGATTGGCAAGAACCATAATGTCACGATCAACCTTGACCATCTCATTTTTGAATTCTTTATTGGCCTTTCCTACATACTGAATTCTGCCGTCGCCATTTTTGTCCTCAAACTTCAGCAGGCCCGTTTTCTCCCAATTCTTAAACCAGGTAGGACGCTCGTCATATTTAAGCCACTGACCGGCATTGGGGCCGGTAGTTGGATGAATGGTTTCCATCAGATTCAACCGGGCCATGGCGCCGACGGCGGGAGCGGTCGTATACAGAATGGCGATAAAGACCAGGGACCAGCCAACGGAAGAACGGGCATCCTTGACCTTGGGTACGGTGAAAAACCGGGTGATAACATGGGGCAGACCGGCGGTACCGATCATCAGGGACAGGGTATACAGAAAGATATTAAGTGTACTCCCCTTCTGGATGGTATAGGCCCCAAAACCCAAATCAACCAAAGTCTTGTCCATCTTATCGAGCAGGAACATATTATTTGGATTACCTCCCATATGGGCGCCCAGACCAAGCTGCGGCAGGGCGGTTCCGGTCAGTTGTAGAGAGATAAATACAGCAGGAACCGTATAGGCAAAGATAAGAACGCAGTACTGAGCGATCTGGGTATAGGTTACGCCCTTCATACCGCCTAATACCGCATAGATAAAGACAATGATCATACCAACGAGCAGACCCATTTCAAAGGGCAGCTCCAGAAAACGGGAAAAGGCAACGCCGATACCCTTCATCTGGCCGATAACATAGGTCAGAGATGCGGTGATCAGGCAGATAACCGCCACCACACGGGCGATATTGGAATAATACCGGTCGCCGATAAATTCCGGCACGGTAAATTTACCATATTTCCGTAAGTAGGGGGCCAGCAGCATAGCCAGCAGACAATAACCACCGGTCCAGCCCATGAGAAAAACCGAGGCATCATATCCCTTAAAGGCAATCAAACCGGCCATGGAGATAAATGAGGCCGCACTCATCCAGTCGGCACCGGTGGCCATACCGTTCAGAACAGGATGAATGCCTTTACCGGCAACATAGAACTCGCCGGTTGTGGCGGCGCGTGCCTTGACGGCAATAAAAATATACAGGGCAAAAGTCGCCCCGACAACAAGATAGGTCATTAATTGTAAACTCATCGATTCCTCCTTTAGTCTTCCTGGACGCCAAATTTACGGTCAAGCTGATTCATACGCCAGGCGTAGAAAAAGAT
>WGCP01000225.1 GCA_015493715.1 Desulfobulbaceae bacterium | reverse complement strand
TTCGATAAGGAAAGTAAGGGAGAAAATATCCCGAACTTTTGACATCAATAAGAAACTAAAATTAAATTGATCCAAGGAGGCGCTAATCAGCGAAAAATTCTTTTTTAACCTGTTCCAATTTTTTATAAATTTGGCAAGGATGCCATTTTTTTTAACTCAGCCTAAATATATTCATGGAGGAATATCATGGCACTTACAATCAACACAAACGTAGCTTCTCTCAACGCCCAACGTAACTTAGGGGCAACCCAGAACAACCTGGCTCGTTCCATGCAGCGTCTCTCATCCGGTCTTCGGATCAACTCTGCAAAAGACGATGCCGCCGGTCTGGCTATTTCCGACCGGATGACCTCTCAAATCCGTGGCCTCAATCAGGCCACCCGTAACGCCAACGATGGTATCTCACTTGCGCAGACCGCTGAAGGCGCCATGCAGGAAAGCACCAACATTCTGCAGCGTATGCGTGAGCTTTCCGTTCAGTCGTCCAATGCTTCCAACTCCTCCGCCGACCGCGGCGCACTCCAGTCCGAAGTCAATCAGTTGCAGGAAGAGATGGATCGTATTGCAGGAACCACGACTTTTAACGGTTTGAAGGTCCTCGACGGCACATTCACTAACTCTAAATTTCAGGTAGGCGCCAACGCCAACGAGACCATCAGTGTTTCCATCGGCTCCATGAAGACCACCGATCTCGGTCGTTTTGCCGTGAAAGGCGCAAGCGGCAGTGGTGATACCGGTGCAGGCGCTGCTGCTGCGGCAGCTACCGCCAGTGGCGCGAATGGCATTACCAGTCAAACCCTGACCGTTGCCGGTGAGAATGGTTCAAAAGATGTTACCGTCGCACCAGGTGACACCGCCCAGACAGTGGCCCAAAATATCAACGATGTTTCCGGTGATACCGGAGTCGAGGCAAAGGCCGTCACTCATGCTGACCTTTCGCTGAGTGCAGCAGGTTCGGTCAGTTTCAAATTGGGCAGTGATTCTACTGCACCCTCGCAGACCATCAGCGCTAACGTCACAGACACTACTGATTTAACATCCCTGGCCAAGGCCATCAATGATGTTACCGGCAAAACCGGAGTCAGTGCCGAGGTCACCACTGATGGTCTGAAGCTTACCCAGGCTGACGGCAAGGATATCAAAATCCAGGATGCCCGAAATTCGGGGGGCGGGACTGTGGATGTCACAGGACAAAGTGGCGCTACTCAGAACCTGGCAACAAACTCCGATGACTCTGGTAACGACTCCACTACGGTTGCCGGCACAGTCGAGTTTACCTCCAAGAGTTCCTTCTCGGTCTCTTCAACAGTGGCTGACAGTGCAGGCAGTGTGATTGATGGTGCTGCTAATGCTATCAAGAGCTCCGATGCCGAAACGGTCAACGCCATTGACATCTCCACCGCAGATGGCGCCCAGGATGCCATCGATGTTATCGACAAGGCCCTTGGCACCATTGATTCGCAGCGTGGTGATCTTGGCGCTGTTCAGAACCGTTTTGAGTCGACCATCGCCAACCTGAAAAATATCTCGGAAAATGTTTCTGCGGCCCGTTCGCGGATCCTGGATGCGGATATCGCCCAGGAAACCTCCAACATGACCAAGCAGAACATTCTGCAGCAGGCCGGTGTTTCCATCCTGGCCCAGGCCAACCAGGCCCCGCAGATGGCACTTTCCCTGCTCAGATAAACCCTAACTCTGTCTGGAATTGCCCGGCAATTCCAGACAGACATTCTTTTTTTGTAGGAGCCCGCCCTTGCGGGCGATTTCAAGGAATTATCCCGGTCATATGCCTCGCCCGCAGGGGCGGGCTCCTACAAATTGCACAATCGATATTTTTTCACAGGGAGGTGAAAAAATGAATATTGACGCTATCAACGCAAACACGGTTGCACCACCCAGGATTGATGAACCTGTCCAACAGGCGGAACGCAGTCATGAGGAAGCACAAAAAGAACCACAGACCGATGCGGCAGCGCAGAAAAAAGTACAACCTGAAGAACTCCTCAGTCAGATCAAATCATTGACCGATGATGGCCAATACAGTGTTCGGTTTGAAAAAAACGATGATATCCACGAAATGGTCGTAAAGATCGTCGATCAAAAAACCGATAAAGTGATACGGCAGATACCACCCAAAGAACTGATCAACCTGACCAAGTATCTCCAGGAACTGCAGGGAAACATTGTTGATACGGTAAGCTGACAAGCGTTATCCGGCAACAGTCCCAATAACGACGGTCCTCCAAATGACTCCCGGACACTGGGAGAATAGGAGTGGTGTTGCCTGCGGGCAGGTTGGAATTACAACAAACGAACAGGACCGGAAAACGGAGTAAACGCATGGCTATTCAATTTGGCGGACTTGCAACAGGGATGGATACAAATTCCATCATCAATAAACTGATGAATCTTGAACGCATGCCCATTGCCAACATAGAGGCGGATAAAAAATGGATGAACAACCGGTTATCCGCCTTTACCAAACTGGATGGCGACCTGCATTCATTTCTCGATTCCATCAAGAATCTCGGTAAGGCGGATACCCTGCAGAAACGATCGGTCAGTCTGAGCACTGAAGACTACATGACCGCTTCGGTCTCCAGCAAGGCCCTGCCCGGTACCAGTTACCAGATTGAGGTCCAGTCCCTGGCCCAGGTCCAGAAATCCGTTTCCCAAGGTGGTTTTTCGGCCAAAGACTCCAATTCCTTTCACACCGGCACCCTTTCGATCACGGTGGGAACGGAAAGCCATGACATTGAAATAACCGAGGACAATAATTCCCTGGAAGGGATTATGCAGGCCATCAATGATGCCGATATCGGTGTTAAGGCCGGAATCATCAATGATGGTTCCGACGATCCCTACCGTCTTGTCCTGACCGGACAAAACGTGGCCACGGATTTTTCCCTGGATGACTCAGGATTGACCGGCGGATCCGGCACCGATACCCTGGGTGTTTTTGAAGGCCCCGGCGGGACGACCAATCCTCCGGTGCAGGAAGCGACCCGCGCCCATGTCCAAATCGACGGCATCGATATTTACAGCGACTCCAATACCCTGACCGAGGCGATTCCCGGCGTGACCCTGGACCTGGTCCAGGCAAAGACCGGAGAAACGACTAATCTCAGTGTATCTCTCGACAAAGAGGCCATCAAGTCGACCATTGAAAAATTTGCCGATGGCTATAACAAGGTCGTCAGTTTTGTCACCGGCCAATCCGTCATTGACGGGAAAGGTGGCGGCGTCCTCAGTGGTGACTCGGGTATCAACTCCTTAAAGCGACATCTGCAGAATATGCTGACCACGCCGTTTGACAATTCAGGAGTATTTACCAGCCTGTCGCAGCTTGGTTTTGAAACCCAGAAAGACGGCACCCTGACCGTGAACAGCGAGACGCTTTCCAAGGCTGTCGAAGAAAATCTCGACAGCGTTACCACCCTGCTTTCAGGCGAAGACGGTAAAGACGGCCTGGCCAAGCAGTTTCAGGATTACCTGGAATCCATGACCAGCTCAAGCACCGGTATGCTGCAGGGCCGCAAGACAAGCATCAGCAGTTCAATCAAACGGATGGACAACCGCATTGAAACCATGGAGGCACGTCTCGTGCAACGGGAGAAAACCCTGCGCAAACAATTTACAGCCATGGAAACGCTCGTCAGCGGTATGAACGCCCAATCTTCCTTTCTCGGCCAGCAGATGGCGGCCATTTCAAATATGATGAACAGGTGATATCATGAACAGCTACACCAACAACTATCTTGCCAACCAGGTGAATACCGCATCTCCTGAGCAACTTATGCTCATGTTGTATGACGGCGCTGTTCGTTTTGCCTCCATGGCAATCAAGGCAATTGAAGACAATACTCCGGATAAACGGTCGTATTATATTAATAAAACATATGCCATCCTGGCTGAATTCGCCGCTACCCTGGACCGTAACCAGGATGCAGGTCTGGCCGAAAATCTGGATGCCCTGTACCATTACATGCAGCAGCAACTCATGGAGGCAAACCTGCACAACGACACAGAGCCGATTGCCGAGGTCAAGACAATGCTGACCGATCTCCGGCAGACCTGGGCCAAGGCCATTGAAATGGACAAGCAGGAAAGGGTTTCCGCTGTTGCAGGAGGCGCTCCCATGGGAAAGCCTGAATATAAACCCTTAGCAGCGGCAATGTAGACATGAAAGATTTTCAAAAGCTTCTCAGGCAATCCGTTGTTCAGCACCAGCGGCTTCATGATCGACTGCGTGCCATTGAAAAAAGACTGCCGATCCTTGATCTTGAGTCGACGGTGCAGGCAGCCGATGATATGGACGCATTATTTACCGCTATCCAATTGACCGATCAACAGATTCTGACCGTCATGGATGCTGAAATAGCTGCGGAGCACAGTGATCTCATAGAAGAACGACTGCAGCTTGGAAAAACCCTCCAGCAGCAGTATCAAATGATATTACCGAAATTAAAAACCAGATTGGCCGGCTACAAGGCGGAACTGTTTAAAATCAAACATGGCCTGCAGACCATGGGCGGATATACCCATGGAGCTACCGCAGCGGGCTCCATTATCGATACTTCCAACTGATGATGAACCCGTAAATAGTCCGAACACTTTTTAAAGATGGCGAAGTACAAACATAGAAATACAGGTAAACGCAGCGTAGCGGAGACTCCAAGGAGTAGTGTTCCGGGGTGGGTCTCAGCTATACAGGGAGTATGTTGTGAATCGCCCCGGGACAGGACGCCGTAGATCGAAGTTTTTACGACGCCATCAACTGATACAACAACAGCGAAATCCTACTGCTATTGTTATCCCCAGCTCCAAAAAAATCTTTTTTTCTTCTTCCCGGTATGGCAAACTACAGAGAGCAGTGTGATTTTGGTGGCAAGGTTCATCCGTCCAGGCCTTGCTTTTCTCTTGTTTTTTATTTTTTCACCAGAGGACTGTCCCGTGCCGACGCTTGATGAAATTTTCACACAGATAGAGACGGACAAGGCTGTTCGTATTGCCCTGCCGATTATCGGCACAACGGAAAAAAAACGAATCAGCTGTGTCTATCAACGGACAAACCCGCCGGAATTTATCCTCCTCTTTACTCCCGGTAGCCTGCCGGTGGATGAAATCGACATGAACCGAAAGGCAGCCGTTCTTCTTGATATCAAAGGACAAAATATTTCTTTAGCCGCCGACATACAAGAAAAAATAACTGACCAGGCCCTGCGTCTTGTCGCCTGGGAAGTTATTCGGCATGAACAACTGCGCGATTATTTTCGAGTGGATGTTTCAGCACCGCTGGTGGCGCGACCGGCGCTGACAAAGGATCAGGAATGGAGCATGAGCGGGGAAACCGTTGATGTCAGCGGCAGCGGCCTGTTGGCAATTTTTAACCGGCCGGTCGACCAGGGAGAACCTGTCAGGGTTGAGTTGATCCTGCCCACGGGAAATGCAGAACCAATTGAAGCGGTTGCCCATGTGGTCAGGAGTCGAAAAATCGACGAGAATCAATATCAGATTGCCCTGCATTTTGACACCATTGATTCCGAAGATCGGGACCGAATCATGGCCTGCTGCTTTGAAATCCAGCGCAAACATCTTCGCCTCAAGGTGCAGGTGAAAAATCCCGAATAATGCGCCGGGTTGTGGCATCGTCCTCAGTCCTCGGGTTCAGTGTCTTGCCCAACAGGCAGGATATCCACTCCTGCCTCCTCCAACAGGACAACCGCTGTTCCATGATGTTTTTTGGGAATAACGATTTCGTCCGGCTTTAGGGACAACAGCCAGTTACCGACCAGTAGTCCACGCTTTCTCTCTTTACGGGCATGTGGATTTTCCACAAATTGCCGTTTGATTACCTGTTGTTTCTTTGTGTCAACCGTCTCAATGAGAAACCAGGGGGCACGGACAAAATGATCTGAAATCTTTCCTTCCGGATTGTCCACCGGCGTAATGCGACGAACAACCCCATCAGGAGCAAAATGGGGACGAATCCTGGCCATGACGACCAGGGGAAATTTCCGGGGTATCAACTCCTCCAGCCTGTCGGCCACATGATCGGCCAGTTTCGCTGATGGCGTTTTCATGATCACATCCATGTCCACGATAAACCGTCCCCCGGCGGTGCGGCTCAAACATTGCTTGACCTTGGTGATGCGTGGATGTTCCTCGACCATGGCAATAATTTGCCGCTCCATTTCCCGATCCATGGAGGCATCGAGCAGGTCCTTCAGGGCGGTAAGTAAAAGCGCTCCGCCGGCCCGAAAGACAAAAATGGCGACCACTGCTGCCGCCCATCGATCAAGCGCATACCCGAACCGTGTTGCGAGCAGGCCCAGAAAAACAATGGTTGTGGACAGGGCATCGGCAAGATAATCACGGGCATCGGCCTGCAGGGCCGGTGAATTCAGACGACGGCCTTCACGCAGCTGATAGATGCCAAAAAACAGGGCAACAAGCAGAGATACCCCGGCCACCGGCAGGGCAACAGCCACCTCGGGCAACTGTTTAGTGCCGAAAATCGCCTGACGTGCGATTTCGTAGGCGGCAACGATAACGGCAATGGAGGTCACCAGCGTGGCGACAGTCTCCGCCTTGTACAACCCATAGGGAAATGATGGATGCTCGCGTCCGGCCACGTAAAGGCCCACATAGGTGGCCAGGGATGCCAGCACGTCAGTACCGGAATGGATGGCATCACCGATCAGGGCCGTTGATCCGGAAATGGCTCCGGCAACGCCTTTGGCCGCAGCAAGCCCCAGATTTATGCCGATGGACAGAGCCGCCCTGTTTCGGGCGGAGCGAAGATCCTGTTTTGATTGTTCAGAAGGCATACGATTGATAAAAAAATAGGACCTATAAAAATTTCAGGTGAACCAGCATGGCTGGACCAGGTAAGGTAAAATGAGAAGGCTGGTTCTCGCGAGCTGTGATATAATCACGCTAAAAAACCCATTTTATCAACGCAGTCAAAGCTGCAATAAATGAAGGAGAACCAGCCATGAAC
>WGCP01000224.1 GCA_015493715.1 Desulfobulbaceae bacterium | reverse complement strand
CATATCTGTGCAGGCAGGCCTGTGAACTATAGTGATTCCTATGTGAATCAGGGGCCTGACCGTGCAGAGATGGGGTGCTCCTGAACAGTTACGAATAATTAAAAAATAGCACAGGTGAGAAAGCAAAGTCAAGGAAGGGAAGGGAATAGCATCTACTTTCTCTGCGGTATTCTGTTCCAAAAAATGGTATTCGAAGTTCTCAATGTAGGGTTGTGATTGTTTTTGATGCTTAACGCCTGTTGTCTGCAAAGAAAACAGGCCCTATGTATTGGGACGAATAATCTCGTGGGTAAGAAGAAGGCCAACAAGATCATTGGTTGGCAGGCCGATAGCATTTGAGCAGGAACCTACAATTTTTTCAACAAGAAATCCTCCTGTTCCTTGGAGGCCATAGGCTCCGGCCTTATCCATGGGCTCGCCGGTGTCGATATACGCCTTAAGGACGGTATCAGGAAACGAGCCGAAAGTGACAATAGTTGTCTTGACAATGGAGGTTGTCAGGGATATTGCCGGGCAATGGAGACAGAGTCCGGTGACGACCCGATGTGAGGTGCCCTGAAGTTGTTGCAGGATTTGCAGGGCCTGGTCAGGGGTATCCGGTTTGCCGATTATTTTGTTCTGTATGGCGACAATAGTATCGGCCCCGATAACAAAGGCCTGGGTATGATGTTTGCCGATGGATTCGGCCTTGGCCGTGGCCAGACGAGTGACAAAGGTTTCCGGGGCCTCATTGGTCCTGGGTGTTTCATCAATAGTGGCGGGGACTGAGGTGAAATCAAGGCCCAGTTGGCGCATAAATCGGATACGGCGAGGGGAAGAAGAGGCCAGAATGATCCTTTTTTCGGTTGTAAAGAGAGGGTGATTCATGTGTTGATGTCCGGGAATGTAAGCTCTTGCCGATCATAGTAGATTTTGACCAGAAACAGGCCGCATGCAGGTGCGGTAGGTCCGGCTGCCCGACGGTCACGGCCATTGAGAACAGCAGTGAATTCAGCCCGGGACATTTTTCCCCGGCCGACCGTAATCAGGGTGCCTACGATATTGCGTACCATGTGGCGGAGAAACCCGTCACCTGTTAAAAAAAAGGAGAAGCGAAGTGGAATCTTTGGGTCCGGCATTAGATTTACTTGTAGCAGTGTCCTTATTGAGCCTCTTCCTCCTTGCCGGGTCAGGTCTCTGGATCCGGTGCCTTCAAAAGCGGCAAAATCATGGCGACCTTTAAGTAATTTTAGACATTCACAGACAGCCCGGGAATCAAAAAAACCGGGAAAGTGGCTTTCATACAGCCTTCGAGTCGGATCCATGACCCTACCGGTAAAAAAATCGTAGCGATAGGTTTTGGCAACAGCGGAGAAGCGGCTATGAAAATCGGGATCTGCATCATCTGCCTGTATGATACGGATATCACCGGGCAAAAGGCCGTTTAAGCCACGGACAACAGTTGCTACCGGGTGTGATGCCTTGGTGTGAAAATGGGCGACCATGCCTAGAGCATGCACACCGGCGTCTGTTCGTCCGGCCCCATGCACTACAATTGGTTCATTGCAGATCAGGCTGAGTTTTTCTTCAAGGACACCCTGGATGGTAGCTGCGTCCGGCTGGCGTTGCCACCCTTTGTAGGCAGTGCCGTCAAAGCTGATCAGCAGGCGTATCGTCCGGTCGTTCAAGGGAAAAACGGAACACCCATAAGCCCGGTGGTCTCTGGAAATCCATACATGAGGTTCATGTTCTGGATAGCCTGACCGGCTGCACCTTTAGCGATGTTGTCAATAGCGCTGATGACGATGATCCGTCCGGTTCGGTGATCTATCTGCAGTCCGATATCGCAACAGTTACTGCCGCGGACATGCTGGGTAGCCGGAACTTCACCCGGCGCGCAGACACGAACAAAGGGCTCGTCGGCGTATTTTTTTTCATACAACGCCTGGAGAGTGTCCGCATCGACATCAGCGGCAAGGGAGGCGTACATGGTGCTGAGAATTCCCCTGGAGATGGGCAGAAGGTGCGGCGTAAAAGATATGGTGACATCCTGCCCGGCAAGGATTGAAAGTTCCTGCTCCATTTCCGGAATATGTCTATGCCCACCGCCGACTTTATAGGCGCGAAATCCGTCGTTAACTTCACAAAACAGGGTGGAGACGCTTGCCGAACGCCCTGCTCCCGATGTGCCGGATTTGGAATCAATAATAAGGGTCTTCGGATCAATCAGATCCTCCTGCAAAAGCGGAGCAAGACCGAGAATGACCGAGGTCGGGTAGCAACCGGGATTGGCGGTGAGGTTGGTGGCGGCGACCTGCTTACGGTAGAGCTCCGGCAGGCCGTATACGGCATCTGCAAGGAGGTCGGGACAGGTGTGGGTCTGGTACCACTGTTCGT
>WGCP01000223.1 GCA_015493715.1 Desulfobulbaceae bacterium | reverse complement strand
TAAGGCCGGATGAAGGCGTCGACTCTTCGGGCTGGTCTTTCAGGTTCGCCTGTTACTTGATTGACGAGAATTCAGTAGGCTGGCAAACAGCAATCCCCTGTTCCAGGTGAGAGCTGTTTGCGAGATCCAAACCTGGAACTAAGCATGTAGAGACGTGAGGGGAGTATTTTCGGACGCGGGTTCAACTCCCGCCACCTCCACCATCAGCAAATCCAATAAAGTCCAGTAAATCCACTAAGCCCGCAGCCAGCAACGGTTTGCGGGCTTTCTTGTTTCCATCACATTCCATCGTTTCCATTGACTACCGAGGGTATTTAGGGTATTTTTTGAGGGTATCTGATAAAACGACAAGTGGAGATACCCGCAAATGCTCATGGATCAAGTAATACGGCAGGCTAAGGCAAAGGACAAACAATACAAAATTGCTGACGGGCGGGGAATGTACCTCCTTGTGACCAAGGCAGGGAAATATTTTCGGATGAACTACCGGTTCCAAGGGAAGCACAAGACCCTGGCCCTCGGTGTCTATCCAGGTGTGACCCTGAAGGAAGCCAGGGAACGTTTAGATGAAGCCCGAGAGCATCTTGCTCGCGGCTTCGACCCTGCACAGCAAAAGAAAGCAAAGGACATAAGCAGATCAGGAGCGAACAGCTTCAAGACTGTGGGCATGGAGTGGTTCTTCAAGAAAGTCGACACATGGAAACCAGGGCATGCCCGCACGGTAAAACAGAGGATGGAGAAAAACCTGTTTCCCTGGCTGGGTGACATCGAAATTGACCAGATAACCGCGCCAGTAATCCTGCCCGTCCTGCTACGGATTGAAGATCGTGGCGCAATCGAAACGGCCCACAGATGCAAAACTATTTGCTCGCAGATCATGCGCTATGCCGTTGCCACCGGACGTGCTGAACGTGATCCCTGTTCAGATTTGCGCGGTGCCCTTGCCTCAAACCAGCCTAAGCACATGGCCGCCATCACCGATCCTGAACAGGTCGGCGGCCTGCTCCGGGCCATAGACAGTTACGAGGGGCACCTTATCACCCGCTGTGCTTTGAAGTTGGCACCGTTGGTCTTTGTCCGGCCCGGTGATCTTCGAAAGATGGAGTGGTCGGCTATAAACTGGATAAAAAAACAGTGGGTCTTTATCCCTGAAAAGCGGCTGAAAAAACAGCGTGATCCCCGCCCGCTTATCGTTCCCCTCCCTGATCAAGCCCTTGATGTACTGCGAGAGATCTACCCGCTCACAGGTGAGGGTACTTTTGTTTTCCCTTCACCCCGCACCGATACCCGGCCCTTAAGCAACAATGCTGTACTCAGTGCCCTTCGGCGGATGGGTTTTACCAAGGAAGAGATGTGCGGCCACGGATTCCGGGCCATGGCTTCGACCTTGTTGCACGAGCTTGGGTGGCCTCATTTCGTCATCGAGTTGCAGCTTGACCACACTATAGGGAACAAGGTTGCGCAAGCGTATAATCACGCTGAACACCTGCAGGAAAGGTGCAAGATGATGCAGGCGTGGGCTGATTACCTGGACGCTCTGAAGGAACGTAGGAGCGTTTCTGAATTTGAGGTGAAGGTGGCATGAAATATGTTTGGTCGGAATTGGAGAGAGCCAGCCGATTATCAGGAAATTGCTGAGTACCCGCCTCTTAGGCAGGCATGGGAATTTCTACGAAGGAAACCTTCGTATCAGCTTGATTGCAGGGTTGCCCTGGAAATAAGGTCATGGATAAACGGTTTGCCGTTTGATCTGACCATGCGGGCCTACGACTTGGCAAGAGGATATAATTTGCCGGGGGAAGACTTCGCAAACATAATGCAGAATTTTGCAGGCCACGGGGTAAAAATAACACCTGAAATTGAAAATAAGATCAAAAAGCTTACCGCTGCAGAGGTACTCCTTTTATTTGCAAACTCCGGTGAATGGCTTGCCCCGCGTCACAACCTGTCGGACTTTCCACGGGATTTGCCAGTAATGCCGACAGAAAATGAACCTGAAGGATTAGATAACCTCTTTAAACATTGCCTGGGCGGGGACATAATTACTTCACAGGAACTTGACTTTCCTGTCCAGGTGCCTGCACAACATGCGGCTATAATTGTAGATCTTGAACAGCCTATATCCGACCAGTTGGACGGCATTGTCAGGAGAGCAAAAAAGCTACAGACAGCTAAGCAGCGGGCAGCCTCTTCCCAAAGAGGCACGGCTAAAAAGAAAAGCCGACCCTTCCCACGTCTACCGAAATATATTCGCTTGCTTGATGCGTTGGAAGAAAAAGGCCCCGAGTTTCCACGCAAGCAAGATCTATATCCGTTTTTTAAACCAAAAAAAAACAACAAGACAAGTCCCGATCAGGTCATCGGTGATCTTCTTCAACCAGCTAAGCGGTTCCGGGATAAAGATTACAATATTCTTGCGTGGAGAGGGCAGGCGAAGTATTGGACTGAATTTGGTCGATGACCTAAAAAAATATCGCAATATATCCACCGGGCGGGTTCAATCCTGACCCGGTTTTTTTTTGTCCTTAACAACATAGTATTATAACAGCACCAGTTATACTACTATATTGATATCATTACATTTTTTTCTTGAACAGCCTCCATTCCTTCCTTATAGTTCCACGTAGACCAGAACAAGCCCGTAGGGTGGAACAAACATTAACGATCAAATTTTATGGAGATCAGATATGGAAAAAGCAAAAAGCAAAAGAACAATTGAAACCGAGTTGGCATTCCAGCTGATGCGCTCGCGATTGATCAGAAGAAAAGAGGTTGAAAAGTACACCGGGCTGAAAAAATCCAGTATCTACCAGAAGGCAAAAGACGGGACATTTCCAGCAGGGGTGAAAGTTTCCGAACGGGCCAGGGCGTGGCGGCTCGGAGACGTTCTTGATTGGACTGCGTCCCGGCCGACGGCATAAGGAGGAAACTGAATGAGAACGAAAAAAGAGCCCCTTGCCGGACTGGAACCGGAAGGGGCAAAAAATAAGGCGGGCGGCCTTGAGGGAAAAAATAACCCTTCCACCCGAAACAATCAAGACCGTTCTACAGAGGCGCAAGAGTTACGCCTTCTCAAAAGGCTCATTTCCAGGCCTGTCACCACCTTTGATGCGCGCAAGTACCTGGACATTCCACACCCCGCCGGGCGCGTCCTTGGCCTACGCCAGAAAGGCTACGACATTGAGATGGTGATGGTCGATGACTATTCACAAGCTGGCCGAGTCCACCGAGTGGCCTTGTACTCGCTGAGAAGGGGTTGATCCTGTGGTCAGAAACGGAAAAAGGGGCAAGACGAAGCCTGGTACATGGGTCACCCGTGAAATGCTAAATTCGGAAGCCTTTTGGGCACTCAGCGGCAAGGCAAAAGGTATGCTGTTTCAGTTTCTCTTGAAACGTGACATGGACAAAAAGCATAACTGCCTGAATCAAAGAAATATCACGTTGACCTATAAGGAGCTTGAGGCCATTTTCGGAAAAAAATCTGATGGAACCCCATGCGGATTAGCGCGGAGCAGTATTGCACGCGGGATAAGAGACCTTCTTGCAAAAGGCTTTATTGAGATCATCCGACAAGGCGGAGCTTACCAGAAGGACAAAACAATATACGGTCTCACCCATGAATGGAAATACTGGCACCCTGGAGCTGTCATCAGGGAAAAACAGCCTGGGAAGAAGGCTGGCTACGAAGCACTTAAAAAAAAGTCAACCACCATAACCGGACCCATACACACCACCATAACCGGACCCTAAAGCACCAGTTTAGGGTATCAAAGTGATACCCATAGGAAAAAGGCGTATCATGGAAAAACAGTCGGTTATGCGGGCATAGCCTTTAGGGGGGTGGGTCCGCTTTTGGTGGTCTATACATGTAAGCCACTACACAGGGGCTCCTTTTGGTCACACAACATGAAAAAACACTCCTGAAAGGGGGGTGAGGGTGCGCGCGCCGCAAAAGCGGTCTTTTTCTCCACAGAGAACACAAGAGCAAGGTGAAAGCATGACGGAAATGAACAAAATCAAATTTACCGGAACCATTGAGCGTTTGCAGTCGGTCAAAACCAGGACAGGAACCAGTATGGCAAGGTGGTTGCTCAAGGTGAGCCGGGACAAGTTTAAGTGTGTTGCCTTCAAGAATGTAGCGGAAGCGGTATTGCAGCTCAATAACGGCGATCAGATCAGCGTCACCGGCACCGGTTCAATCAATTCCTGGCAGGATGATGAAGGCCACTGGCACAATGATTTTCAGGTATCTTGCTGGACTGTTGAGATGGCCGGAGAAAAGATCGTCTACGACAAGCCCGGCAAGGAAAAAGAGGTGGCACCTCAACCCATGCAACAGCCTTCCTTTTCAGATCAACCACCACCCGACGAAGGGAACGCCTTTGCTTACCAGGGAGGCCCGTTTTGATTATCGGAATAGACCCCGGCCAGACGGGAGCCCTTGCCGTAGTGGATGGGGGCAAGGTGAAAGCCCTGTTTGATATGCCGACATCGGCGCGGCTCTTCGGCAAGGGAAAGCAGGTTGACGGGTACGCGCTCAGTAGTTGGCTGCTGGAACATTCCTCGGGGCATGATGTGCAGGTTCTCCTTGAGGCTGTTTCGGCAATGCCCGGACAAGGGGCCTCATCCATGTTCCGGTTCGGTGAATCTGTCGGCGTCGTCCTGGGGGTTTGTGGTGCCCTGCAGTTGCCTGTTGCATGGATCAGGCCGGTTGCCTGGAAGAGAGCCGCCGGGTTGATCGGTAAGGATAAGGACGCGGCCAGAACCCTGGCTATTCAACTTCACCCCGAAGCCGCCGGGGAGTTGACCCGGAAAAAGGACGTGGGCCGGGCGGATGCTATCTGCATTGCCTGTTTTGGCTTATGACGCGTGAAGAAATGTCGCGCACCTTGCCACCCGGAACACACAATGACGATCAGACCGCTAACACCATGCCGCCGTCCTGGTTGCGGTAAGGCCACCCGGAACGATACCGGGTATTGTGACGCATGCCAAGAGTACGGGATAGAGCAGCAGCGCAAGAGACACAGGCAATACAACAGAGCCAACAAGCACAGACAGAGGCGGTGCGGTTATGGCTCGAGGTGGAACAAGGTAAGCAAACTCTATCTGCATCAGCATCCTGTCTGCGAGCGGTGTGGACGATTGCCGGCAGCTCTGGTTCATCATATTCAACCGGTGTCAGAGCGACCAGACTTGATGCTCAACATTGATAACCTGCAGGCATTATGCCCTGGTTGTCATCAGCAAATACATAGGGGAGGATGAAAAGGTCAGAAAGCCCTTGTGCTTAAACGCGTGGACAGTGAAATTTTTACCGACGCAAATTAGAGGATAGGGGTTTATGACTGGACCAAGACCAATGCCGACAAGAATAAAGATGTTGACCGGCAACCGAGGGAAACGCCCGCTGGGTGATCGTGAGCCGGAACCGAAAGTGAGAATTCCTGATAAACCAGCGGTGTTATACGGGGCAGCCGCTGAGGAATGGGACAGGATAACCGAATTGCTGTACGATTTGGGCCTTGTCACCGAGATAGACAGAGCAGCCCTGGCCGCATACTGCCAGTGTTACGGACGATGGGTACAGGCGGAAGAACAGTTGAAGGCAGAGGGCTTGATTATCAAAACATCGACTGGCTACCCGATCCAGAGCCTCTACCTGTCGATTGCCAATAAGGCACTTGAGCAGATGAAAAAATTTCTTGTTGAGTTTGGCATGACCCCATCCAGTCGGACGCGGGTAACGACAGTCGGCAACAAGAACAAGAAAACCTCGTTCGCGGATATTTGACCAGGCAATCGTGTTTTCGGTGATGCCCTGGTTCCTTATGGAGCCGGGCTTTTTTATGTCACGGTCAACAGCCTTGCAGTCCATTACATTCCAGTACCAACCCTCTCCATGTGCGGGTATTTTTGAGGGTATGAGTGATGTTGTCAATCTCAAAAAATACGAACATACAACAACGTGCAATCCGAGTTAAATGGACGCCACCACCATGCTTCGCCCTTCGGGCTATGCATGGCAGGCCACATTTTAGCAGGTGTTCTTTTAATTTTTTCTTAACTAGTGCTTGGCCGGGAAGTGAATAGTAGCGGTTTTACGGCATGTTAAATCGTTGCCAGGCCTTGAAGATATTAATTTTTTCCATTCCTGCCCAATTTTAGATGGTGTTCAAAGTTGCAACATCGTGCTGAATATATTATATTTTTT
>WGCP01000222.1 GCA_015493715.1 Desulfobulbaceae bacterium | reverse complement strand
TGCATCTGCTGAGCCGTCATCACCTGGATGGTCCTCACTCCATGAGGAGTGGCAAGGGCCACCGGCCCACTGACAAGCGTCACTTCAGCGCCTCTGCGGGCAGCTGTTCGGGCAAGAGCATACCCCATTTTCCCACTTGATCGGTTGGATAGATAACGGGCAGGGTCAAGAGCTTCCCTGGTTGGTCCAGCGGTAATAATGATCTTTTTCCCTTCCAGGTCCTGTGGACAAAAGAGTGCAATAAGTTTTTCCTGGACGGTTTCCCATTCCGGCAAGCGTCCTTCTCCTTCTTCACCACAGGCCAGTTCTCCGCTGTCCGCAGCAATAACATGATATCCCAACGCCCGTAACCGATCGATATTCTGCCGGGTTGCGTGATGGGTATACATAGCCGTATTCATGGCGGGACAGACGACAATGGGAATTTTTGCGGCAAGAACAACCGTAGAGAGTAAATCATCGGCCATTCCGCAGGCAAGACGGGAAATAGTATGGGCGGTTGCCGGGGCAATCAGCAAGACATCCGCCTCGCGTGATACAGTGATATGGGCCATGAGCTCTTCAGGTTGATCGGCAAACATATCACTGTATACCCTGTTCCCGGAAAGGGCACCAAACGTCATAGCGGTGACAAAACGTTTAGCAGCTGTGGTCATAATGACCGTTACCGAAGCGGACCGGGTGGTTAATTCGCGCACCCAGCCCGCTGCCTTATAGGCTGCAATAGAGCCGGTAACACCAAGAAGGATCCGCTTGCCGCTTAGGGACGTAGGTGGGATCCCGCCGGAATGTTCATTATCCATGGTTCTACCGACCTGAGAAACCAGTTACAGGCTACTGGCCGACCGCCTCGCCAAAGGGATTCAGTGGAGTGGCAGCTGTTTTATCAATGGTGACATACAGTGTCAGGGAAGTTTTGCCAAAGGCCTCATCGGCAATAACCATCATGCAGGTCTTATTCGGCTTTACAAAGGCAAGCATGACATCTTTTGATGTTGCCTCGCCGACCAGTTTCCATTTATTGTCTTTCATGGAATTGGTCATAAAATCTTTCAGGGAAACCACCTCGACCCTGCCGGTGTAGTACCAGACGCCGCCTCGAAAGGATTCAGTTTTAATGGTCATTGATTTGTCCCGTTGCCATTCCATATCCGTCGGCAGAACGATATCCTGAATATCATCAGCAAATCCGGAAACAGGCGGTAAGGCTGATTCATCTGATGATATTTGAGTTTTACCAATAGTATTGGCACAGCCACTTGTGAGTACCAGGGTTGCAAGTATCATAAGAATAAAAACTAATCGACAGCCATACATGTTCTTCATTGATCTTCTCCTCTATACATTATTCAGTCTCGTCAATCCGCAATCGACGACGACGGATCACAAATACGTTTCCGGGCAATTAGACGTTTTTTCCGGCCTGATCTCCCATAGCGGAAAAAGCAGTATGTTGGCCAAAACATGAGGCCGGCAGGAAAAACCAGTCAGGGACATTTCGATTTTACGAAAAGGATGATGGAGCCAACCGGTTATTTTCACTTTATAACTTGTAGTTGTAAAAGAATAGCTCTACCATGTCAACAATCATTCTATGATAGAAGCCTGTAACATTCATTTACGGAATAATCATTTAGGGGGTAAAATACTCTGCCTGAGGCGTTATCTCTTCTCGTCACCCCTTGCTTCAAGCGCTCCTATTTGGTACAAGAGTATGCTCTTGAAATGTTGTTTTTATTGTGAGTTGGTGAAAGGAATCACTCACCCCAAAAAAAGTATTCTCAATAATAGGGACTTGTTGTGACGAACACCACTATTGACCTTATAGATACCCACTGTCATCTTGACATGGATGCATACAGCGCTGATCTGGATTTAGTCTTGAACAGAGCCGCCGATGCCGGCGTAGATACAATCGTCACCATAGGAATAGATGCGACGAGTTCAAAACAGGCCGTACGGCTTGCCGAGCGCTATGCACAGGTCTATGCTGCCGTGGGTATTCACCCACATGATGCTGCAAATGCTACGGAAGAAGATTTCAAAACCATAATCGAATTGGCCACCCATGACAAGGTCGTTGGCTATGGTGAAATCGGTTTGGACTATGCAAGGAATTATTCTCCTGAAACAATCCAACAACAGATATTTTCCAGGCAGTTACAACTGGCAAGGGAGTTGAATCTCCCGGTCATTATACATGATCGAGAGGCGCATGAAGATACCCTTTGTCTTCTTAAAGAACACGCTCCCTATCCAGCAGGTGGAATAATGCACTGTTTTTCCGGCGACATGTCTTTTGCTGAAAAAATCATGGAACTCGGTTTTTTGATTTCCATTCCAGGAATTGTTACTTTCAAAAATGCGCATTCTTTACATGAGGTGGCTGCCACCCTGCCTCTTAGCTCCATGCTGATAGAAACCGACGGCCCCTTTTTAACCCCGGTTCCCTATCGGGGAAAACGCAATGAACCCGGATATATTGTTCATACGGCCCAAAAAATTGCTGATCTGGCTGGAGCTACTTTACGCGAGGTGGCGGCGGCAACAACGGTAAACGCCCAATCAATTTTTAAATTAAACTCATGAAACCATCAAATGCTCTGTGACACATTAGAAAAAATTAACAGGAAAATCGAACATGCAACTGAGCGTAGCGGGCGCACTAGAGATTCAGTGCGTCTGGTTGCGGTTTCCAAACGCCAAAGTATGGAAAAAATTGGTCAGGCTGTTTCTTGCGGGCAGGTACTTTTTGGAGAAAATTATCTTCAGGAGGCGCAGGAAAAGATAACCGGTGACAAGAATAGACTCTGTTGGCATTTTATTGGACACCTGCAGAGCAATAAGGCCGGTCTTGCTGCTAAACTTTTTGACGTAATTGAGACGGTGGATCGAATAAAAATTGCTCGCCTCCTGGATAAACATGCCGGGCAGTGTGGGAAAAAGATGGAGATTCTCCTCCAGGTGAATATCGGCAGGGAAAAGCAAAAACATGGGGTACTTCCAGAACATACGGAGGCGCTCCTCCGGGCGGTCCTTCAGGAAACCAAGTGCAAGGTATGCGGCCTGATGACCATGCCTCCCTGGTCCGTACATCCGGAAGACAGTCGTACCTACTTTAGAAAATTACGGCTGCTTTCAGAACAATTAGCAGATAAGGGGTTATTTGCCAGTCAAGACAAGATAGAGCTGTCTATGGGCATGTCGGCGGATTATACAGTCGCTATTGAAGAGGGCGCTACCCTGGTGCGGGTAGGAACCGCCCTCTTTGGAAAGAGAGATTAAACAGCCGGTGGTGGCTGAATCGGCATGTTTTCCCTGCAATCAGCCTCTGCGGGATGAAGCCCGTTTTGCAGCTTTCAATGGGTTGATTCGCACTTTTACAACCTTAATTTCAGGTTTGGCGTGGGTGGCGAAGTTACATATACCCAAGTGCCATTTTGCAGCCGGATTAACATAGGTAGTACAATGTGCTGTTCCCTCATCACTTATAATACGCTCACACCCTTCACACTGCTCAACAACCGGTTGAAAGGACACCATGCCCTGTTTCTTTCCCGTTCTTGCCTCCATAGAACCAACCTCCTGTAAAAATATCAATTTTCCCTTGAATCAGGGAATATTTTTCCATACAATAAAAATACGTAAACTGAGTATACTGAAAAATTCAAAATATATAAATGCAAAACGGCTGTCTGTCAACCACTTATCTTCTTTAAGCTTGTCGAGTGCAGCAGGCATGGGGAATATTTATGCAAGTCTATGTATGGAAAGGGATCAATAGTTACGGAGAAAAGCGCAAAGGCGAAGTAGAAGCCCTAGATGAAGCTGCAGCCAGAGCACAATTGCGTCGGATGCGTATTGAAAATCTTAAAATCAAGGAAAAACCAAAAGATATTTTTGAAAATATTGCCCTGCTTCAACCAAAGGTAACAGGTAAAGATATTGTCATTTTTACCCGCCAGCTCTCTACCATGATTGATGCAGGACTGCCCTTAGTTCAGTGCCTGCAAATCCTGGCAAAACAGCAAAGTAATTCCACCTTCCGGAAGGTTCTTCAAGATATTCAGATCGATGTTGAAACAGGAACCACCCTGGCGGATGCCATGCGAAAACACCCGAAGATATTTGACAACCTCTATTCAAATATGATCGAAGCCGGAGAGCTTGGTGGTATTTTGGACACAATCCTTTCACGGCTTGCTGTGTTTAAAGAGAAATCCATGGCTCTGAAGAAAAAAATTAAAGGAGCCATGACCTATCCTGCCATTTGTTTGGCCATTGCTGTACTTATTTTCATTGTTATTCTTCTTTTTGTTATCCCCGTTTTTGCAAAAATGTTCGCTGATTTTGGATCCGCATTACCACTTCCAACTCAAATAGTTGTTAACATGAGTGATTTTGTGAAAGACTATTTTATTCATATAACTCTTGTCGTAATATTCGTTAGTTATATTATTAAAAAAATTTACAAGACGGAAAAAGGACGTTTAAAAATGGATGCCTTTTTTTTACATGCTCCGGTTGCCGGTCCCCTGATTCGCAAAGTTGCTGTTTCAAAATTTACCCGAACCCTTAGTACCATGTTACAAAGTGGCGTCCCTATTCTGGATGCTTTGCAGGTTGTGGCAAAGACTTCCGGCAATAAAGTTATTGAACGATCCGTCTTTCGTGTTGCCGACAGTATAGCTGAAGGTCGACCGATTGCCGAACCGCTCGAAGAAACGGGGGTTTTTCCCAATATGGTCGTGCAGATGATCAACGTCGGTGAGTCCGTTGGCGCCTTAGACACCATGCTGGAAAAAATAGCTGATTTCTATGACGAAGAAGTCGATCAGGCAGTAGAAAACTTAACGGCAATGCTTGAACCGTTAATGATGGTTGTCCTTGGCGGTATGATTGGCGGCCTTGTTATAGCTATGTATCTACCTATTTTTAAAATTGCCAGCGTAGTCTGATCAACGTCTAAGGAGAGGACGTATCGTGAGACCATGGAAGAATTCATTTCGTTTATTCGATGTTATGATATTTATATTGACAATACAGCCACCTGAAACGTATCTTATGTATGACATCTGAATGATTCGGTAAAAGTTACATATTCGTTATCCTGGCAAAATAGGATTTTGAACATAAAAAACTGAATCCCGTTAGCGCCGGAATACTAAAAAACAAGGCAACGATTCAACTCCCAAAGGAGGTCCACTGTGACACTGACAAAAGCCAACCTGATCAGCCAGGTCTATAAAAAACATCCCACACTAACAAAGGCTCAGGCAACCGCATCTGTGGAAACCTTCCTGTCCCTGGCAAAAAATTCGCTCATTCATGGAGAAGATCTTCTGTTGAGTGGATTTGGAAAATTTAACGTTAAGGATAAAAAATCACGTCGGGGCAGAAACCCTCAAACAGGCAATGAACTCATCTTGGAGGCAAGACGAGTTGTCACGTTTAAGCCGTCAGGTATTTTGCGCTCCAAAATTAACAAATAATTCTTTTCTTCCGGTACGTAGCCGGAAAAGAATTATCATCAGGACCAAAAAGTAACGTTATATCAACTCTAATGAGGGCATCATTTGATGCCCTCGTTTTGTTTTTTTTCATCTCTGCAATTTCAAACTATTCCATGATACCTCAGCTTTCCATCGCTCAATTCCCTTGGAGTTCCATAGATATCGCGGATGCAACCTATAGATTACGTCCAGCAGATGATAGTCAATCAGACCAACTACTTAACGAAAATATACGACTAACAGGGATTCTACACCCCCCGCTTTTACAGGTTGGGCATGAAAATCGATATATCATACTCTCCGGGAGGAAACGCATTCTTACGGCACAATCCCTTGGGGTCCAGGAGGTGTCCGGGCTTGTTCTTCCACAATCAGCCGATCCTATGCTGAAATGGCGAACCATTCTGGTTCATGCCTTAATCGGCAGCAGGCTCAGTTGTATCGAACAGGCAACCTTTTTCTCCAAGGCCGCCAAGGAACTGTCCATAAGTGACCAGTGTCTTCTTTTGCCCCTGCTTGAACGTAAGCCTCAGCAATATGTATTGCAGGAAATCGCCCACTACCTCCAGCTTGCCCCGAAAACGATAAGTGCTCTGCATGCCGGATATCTCCAGGAAAAGATAGCAAAAAAGCTTGCGAAGTTATCCTTTGAAGATCAACAAACCATTGTTGCGCTGATACAATATTATAAATTTGGGGGAACAAAACAGAAAAAACTTGTTGGTGCGGCTAATGACCTTATCATGCGAGCAGGTCATTCTTTTAAGAAAATACTTGCGGGGTGGAATCAGAAGCCGGCTGAGGAGGAGAATCGTCCACAACAGGCAATGGCTTTACTGTCCTGGCTTGAAGCGCAATGCTTCCCTAAAAGTACCATCGCCCGAGAACAATTCAAAAAATTTCAACATCTGCTGCAGTTACCTGAATCCTGCACCATTACCCCTTCTCATTCTTTTGAAGATAACAGCTTGACCCTGTCAATGGTCTTTAACAATCAGGACGAGTTTTTACAGCACTGGCCATCGGTAAAAAAAATTATGACAACAGACCATGAATGAGAGTATCTTCCCCTACCCTGCTGATCCTGACATCTCGTAATCTTTTTGCCTGATCCCTTTCGTTTGCGAAATAGCCGGTGAGTAAAGGCTGCCCTTGGTCACCGATAAAAAAAGGGGCCAGAAGGAGATAAACCTCATCAACAAGGTCATCACAGAGAAACGACCCAAAAATGGCTGCTCCGCCCTCAACGAGCAATGAAAGGATCTTGTTCTTTCCGAGAACCTGAAGGACTTCCTTAAGGTCAACCCGACCGTTTTTTGTTGGGGAAACTCTAAAAATTTTCGCCCCGACCCGCAGAAGCGCCTGCTCTCGTTTTTCTCGTAAAGATGTTTTTTCTGCGGAAGAAGTGCAGAAAATCCAGGTTTCCGCCTCCGACTGCTGCTGGAAAACCCGTGAATCAGGATCTGTTCGCAAATCACTGTCAATAATAATGCGGAGAGGGTCCCTAGATTCCTGTTTTTGAAGACGTGTTGTCAGAGAAGGATTATCTGTGGCTGCAGTCTCGGCTCCTATCAAAATGGCATCCAGTTCGTCGCGCAGGCCATGCACAAGTTCTTTGCTTTTTTCTCCGGTGATAGCACCGGCCCTGCCCTGTTTATACGTTATCCTGCCGTCAAGACTCAAAGCGGCCTTCATTACAACCCAAGGCAGTCCGGTACGCACATGTTTAATAAAAGGATAATTTATCGCACGACATTCCTTTTCACAAACACCGCATTCCACTTCCAGGCCATGTGCTTTTAGATAACTCACGCCACCTGCGGCAAGGGGATTTGGATCTTTTAAACCAATAACGACCCGCGAAATGCCGGAACCACAAACTGCGTGGCTGCATGGTGGGGTTCGGCCCGTATGATTACAGGGTTCCAGCGTAACGTACATGGTAGCACCCAGGGCCGCTGAGCCCGCATCTGCCAGTGCATGTATCTCGGCATGGGGTGTTCCTGCTTTTTTATGATATCCGCGACCGACAATATGTCCGTTGTTAACAATAACTGCGCCGACACGGGGATTGGGGGAAGTTCGGCCGATCCCTTTTCGTGCCTCGCGGAGAGCGATTTCCATAAAATAATGGTCTTGATCCGCCATGTACACGATCCTTGTTGCAGAAAAAGATGTTTCCTCACCAAAAAAAAACTGTGGTGCGTTGTTATTCCGGATATCCGAATCGTCTTCTGTGGCTGTCACAGGAAAATCCGGTATGGTCGCGCCGGTTAGTTTCCTTCCCGGTCGCCGATAAAATGTTTTAATTCATCCATGAACTCATTAACGTCCTTAAACTGCCGATACACGGAAGCAAATCGAACATAAGCAACCTCATCAAGGGTGGGCAATGCCTCCATAACCCATTCACCGATGGTAGTGGTTGGAATTTCTTTTCCGCCCGCATCTTGAAGTTTTCGTTCTATTTCGTCAACAAAAGCATCAATGTCGGCAATACTGACCGGTAATTTTTCACAGGCTTTTTCCAGGCCGGTAATAATTTTTCCTCTGTTCCATGGTTCCCTGCGACCATCTTTCTTAACCAGCATGGGAAGCATGAGCTCTATACGTTCATAGGTGGTAAACCGTTGCTCACAGTTAGCGCAAACACGCCTACGTCTGGTAATCGTTTTATCTTTATTTAATCGAGAATCAATAACTCGATTATCAAGATGATCACAATAGGGGCATTTCATTATACTCTCCAGCTACTGATCATATCGGGGAAGTTCAGGATAGATGGGAAGGCGATCACATAAACTCCGCACTTCCTGTCGTATTTCCCCAAGAACAACCGGGCTACGATTACTGATTGCCCGATTAATCCAATCAGCAATCATCACCATCTCCGGCTCTTTGAGACCGCGGGTCGTCACGGCCGGTGTACCTAACCGAATGCCTCCGGTGACAAACCGTGACTGGGTATCAAATGGAATGGCATTTTTGTTAACGGTCAAGCCTGCATCCTCAAGAAGGTTTTCAGCTTCCTTACCGGTTATATCTTTACTGCTTAAATCCAGAAGCATCAAATGATTGTCGGTTCCACCGGAAACTATGCGAAACCCACGTCGATGCAATTCCGTTGCAAGCACTTCCGCATTGCTGACGACCTGTTTCTGATAGTCGACAAATTCGTCTGTCATGGCTTCTTTAAAGGCAACGGCCTTGGCGGCAATAACATGCACCAGGGGCCCTCCTTGAATTCCTGGAAATATGTTGGAATCAAGGGCCTTGGCATGTTTTTCCCTGGCCAGAATCATACCACCTCGTGGACCACGCAAGGTTTTATGGGTTGTTGTTGTGACAAAATCCGCATAGGGTACCGGTGACGGGTGCACTCCGGCAGCAACGAGCCCTGCAATATGTGCCATATCCACCATAAATAGAGCACCGATTTGATCAGCTATGTGCCGGAAGCCTTCAAAATCAATGAGACGGGGATACGCGCTTGCACCGGCCACGATCATTTTTGGCCGATTTTCAAATGCAATGCGTTCTACCTCTTCCATATTAATGGTTTCGGTGTCACGCCGGACGCCATAGGAGACAAAATTAAACAGTTTACCGGAAAAGCTGACACTGGCACCATGCGTCAGATGACCACCATGGGCGAGGTCCATCCCCAGGACCTTGTCCCCAGGCTTTAAAGTGGCAAAATAAACAGCCATATTGGCCTGACTGCCGGAGTGGGGCTGAACATTAGCATATTCAGCTGCAAAAATATTTTTTGCCCGTTTAACGGCAAGGGATTCAACCTCATCGGCATAGTCACAACCACCATAGTATCTTCGATTGGGATAGCCCTCGGCATATTTATTTGTAAATATAGAACCCTGTGCTTCAAGAACAGCTTGTGAAACAATATTTTCCGAGGCGATCAGCTCCAGCTGGTTGCTCTGTCGTTCGAGTTCGTATTGAATGTATTGAAATACAGAAGGATCAGTTTGTTGTAATGTGGCCATTGTAATGTCTGTAAAGAATTATAAATCAAGTTAGATACCAGGACTAGATTTTCAGGTCACAGTCCTTAATAGATAAAATTGCCGTACAAATGAACTACACCCGCAGCAATTTGCGGGGAACTATAACCTATGCGAGATTACAATAATACCATCACAAGCGGTTCGAGGGTATCATTGAGGTATTTGGATAGCACAATGACAAAAAACCGGCAGCCTGAAGCAGGTCTGCCGGTAGTATTCTACATTGAGAATACAAAATTTGCGTATACAAAGAATTAACTCAACATATCAAGCCGCCGTTGATGCCGACCACCTGCAAAAGAGGTAGTCAACCAAACCCGGATGATATCAAAAGCAACCTCTATCCCGAGAACCCGGCCTCCAAGACAAAGCACATTTGCATTATTATGTTCTCTGCTCATCCTGGCCGTATAGGCTTCATGGCAGAGGGCGGCACGAATATCACGCTGCCGGTTGGCGGCAATAGACATGCCGATTCCGGTACCGCAGATAAGAATCCCGCATTGAGCCGTGCCTTCCCGGACAAGAGAACATACCTGTTGAGCGACCTCTGGATAATCGACGGAATCTTTGGAAAAACATCCAACATCACTAACTGCATGCTCAAGGCTTGCCAGTAAAGAGGCAACCTCTTCTTTCATCTTAAATCCGCCGTGGTCACTTCCAAGAGCAATTTTCACAACGCAATATCTCCCTTGTAGAGGTATTCAGGTAAATCGTTTCATGATAATAACGCCGTTTGTACCGCCGAATCCAAATGAATTAGACATAGCGGCGGACGGCTTACTTTCCCTGGCACTATTTGGCACATAATCAAGATCACAGGCAGGGTCAGGATTATCAAGATTAATTGTGGGTGGAATTATGCCATGATATAGGGTTAATGCAGTAAAAACGGATTCAATTCCTCCAGCTCCACCTAGCATGTGCCCGGTCATGGATTTGGTAGAACTGATTTCAAGTTTTTCGGCATGATTCCCAAAAACGGTTTTGATTGCAACGGTTTCACAACGATCGTTGAGAGGAGTGGAAGTCCCGTGTGCATTGATATAGGAAATATCCGCAGGTTGCATGCCGGCATCTCTTAGAGCCATGGCCATACAACGAGCTCCACCTTCTCCATTTTCTGGAGGTGCAGCAATATGATAGGCATCACTGGTCTGGCCAAAACCTACCATTTCGGCGTAGATTATCGCGCCCCTTTTTCTGGCTGATTCAAGTTCTTCAAGAACCAGCATTCCCGCCCCTTCGGCAATGATAAATCCGTCACGATCCCGGTCAAAAGGCCGAGAGGCCGCTTCGGGATCGTCATTGCGGGTGGACAGTGCTTTCATTGAAGAAAACCCGCCTACGGCAAGAGGACAGATAACGGATTCCGCACCACCGGTTACCGCCACATCGCAATCACCATAAACTATATGACGAAAGGCCTCGCCTACCGCATGGGTGCCGGCAGCACATGCAGTGGACAGGGAGAGATTCGGTCCTTTGGCCCCTACATGCATAGATATATGACCGGAAGGCATATTGGGGATAACACGAGGAATAAAAAAAGGAGTGATTCGACGTGGTCCCCTTGCCCGGTAAACGTCCTGATATTCTTCGATCGTGGGTAGTCCCCCCATACCGCAGCCGGTGATAACAGCGACCCTGTCTGCATTGGCTTCCGAAATCGGAAATCCACTTTCTTTCCAGGCCATATCTGCAGCAGCGACTGCATATTGGACAAAATGGTCAAGATTTTTCAGCTGCTTCTTTCCAAACCAGCGATCCGGTTCAAAATCTTTGACCTCCGCGGCTATCTGTGCGGCCTGATCCGAGGCATCAAAACGGGTAATGGCGGCAACGCCGCTCTTTCCCTGGACCAATGCCTGCCAGGTCTTTTCCGTTCCGGTACCAAGTGGGGTAACCAGGCCGATCCCGGTGACGACTACCCTTCTTTTCACAATATAAGCCTTATTTTATCAGGAAATAGCCCACAGCATTATGCGCTTCCAGGCTATTTTCATTATTTATCGTGGTTATTACCTAAAATTATGGTCCAGCCCCGCTGGTTTATCCCTGAATTTTAGCGATATAATCAATGGCATCCTGTACCGTGGCAATTTTTTCGGCATCTTCATCAGGAATTTCCACATCAAATTCTTCTTCCATTGCCATGATCAGCTCGACAAGATCAAGAGAATCAGCGCCAAGATCATCGACAAAAGATGCGCCGGAAACTACTTTTTCTTTATCAACACTGAGTTGCTCGACAATTATGTCAGTCATTTTATCGTCAATTGCCATCGGTTATCTCCTCTATGGTTTTTTATTTTAGGACGGATGAACTCATGTAACAACTTCACAAAACAGGGAAAAATACTAATATCAACGTTCACCTGTCTCATGACAGGGAAAAGGTTCTCCCAACTAATTTCCCATATACATACCGCCATTAACATGCAAAGTCTGTCCGGTCAAGTAGCCGCTTTCAGGAAGAGCAAGAAAAGCAACACAGCCGGAAACATCTTCGGGGGTACCAAAGCTACCAAGAGGTATCTGGGCACGAATCATTTCCTGAATATCTTCTGAAAGAGAGCTCGTCATATCAGTCACTATATAGCCGGGCGCAACGCTGTTGACAGTGACCTGCCGCGAGGCCAACTCTCTGGCCATGGATTTGGTCAGGCCGATCATTCCGGCTTTGGCGGCCCCATAATTTACCTGACCACCATTGCCAAGGAAACCAATCACTGAACTGATATTTATGATACGTCCCCAACGTTTTTTCATCATGGCACGCATCACGGCCTTGGAGCAGAGAAAGGCACCTTTTAAATTCGTGTCCAGCACGATATCCCAGTCAGTTTCTTTCATCCGGGCCATAAGACCATCTCTGGTTATGCCGGCATTATTCACCAGAATATCAGGCGCACCGGTATCGGAGGTAATCTGTTTTACAGCTTTTTGTACCGAAGTCCCATCGGCAACATCAAAGGCAAGGCTAAACCCGGTACCACCTGCTTTTTCAATAAGCTGAACGGTTTCTTCTGCGGCAGTCGGATTGGAGACATAATTGACCCAGACAGTACACCCCATGGCCCCCAAACGAACACAAACAGCCCGACCGATCCCTCTGCTGCCACCGGTAACTAAAGCGATTTTTCCATGAAGACTCATTTGCGTGCCTCCCTGATTTTTTCTGTCAGGGCAGGAACGACCTCAAAGAGATCACCGACAACACCATAGGTTGCAATATCAAAAATCGGTGCTTCCTCATCGCGATTGATGGCAACAATGGTTTTAGCGGATTGCATACCGACGGCATGCTGTATAGCGCCTGAAATACCACAGGCAATATAGAGCTTTGGGCAAACCGTTTTTCCGGTTTGACCAACCTGGTGTGGATAAGAAACCCATCCGGCATCCACAGCTGCCCTGGAAGCTGCAAGGGCGCCGTTAAGTTCATCAGCAAGCTCACGAATAATTGCAAACCCCTTTTCACTTTCCAGGCCCCGTCCTCCGGCAACCAGGACCTCGACCTCCTGAATATTCACCTGATCCGTCTCTGCCTGTATTGTTTCCAGCACTTCAATGGCGGAGTCAAATAATTCTTGTTTCATGATGACCGGCATTATTTCACCCTTGCGCGAGGTATCAGGATCAAGAGGGGCCATAACTTTGGCCCGGACCGTGGCCATCTGTGGTCTGGAGCGCGGGCACTCAATCGTTGCCATGATATTGCCGCCGAAAGCCGGTCGCGTCTGTAGAAGCATGCCGTCTTCTTTGCGAATGGCCAGCTGTGTGCAGTCGGCGGTCAGACCGGCTCCAAGGGCGGTAGCTACCTGGGGAATGACCGATCTTCCAATGGCTGTAGCGCCGGCAAGAACAACTTCAGGTTTATGTTCCCGAATCAAATGTTCAAGAATTCTACCGTATACATCCTCTCTATATTGACCAAGAGCAGGATCCTCGACAAGATAAACAATATCAGCACCGCCGGCAATCAATGAATCACAGGAGCCTTGTAGATCATTGCCAAGGAGGACGGCACATAGAGCAACCCCCCTGTCATCGGCAAGTTTACGGCCTATGCCGAGTAGTTCAAAGGAGATATCGGCTATAACGCCGTGACGGCATTCAATAAAGATCCAGATCCCGGACCAGGCATCAAGCTCCACCCCGTTCGTTCTTTCGGCTTCTTCAATATGGAGTGCTTCAACTTCACAGGCATCGACACAGGTTCCACATAAAGTACAGTTGTCTCCAACGACCGCACATCCATCCTCAACACTGATCGCGCCGAATGGACAACTTTCTTCGCAAGCACCGCAACCAATACAAACATCACTGTCAACTTTTAACATTGCTCTCTCTGGAATCAGGTTTTTTTCAGGTCCTTGGCAATACGGTCATTATATAAAAGGTTTCAGACATTCGACAAGTTGCTCCACCTGTTCATCAACCGAACCGGTAAAAATCTTTCGATCCCCTCGTGGTTCCGGTGAAAAAACCTTCACAACCTGTGTTGGTGAACCGGCAAGACCGATACACTGTTCTTCTGCGCCGATGTCTTCTGCGGAAAGGATTTTAATTTCAGCTTTCTTTGCCCGCATCTTCCCTTTAAGCGATGGGATGCGTGGCTCATTGATATCCTTGACCACCGTTAAAAGAGCGGGCAACGGCAGACGAACCACATCATAGCCATCATCCATCATCCGTTCAACAATGATATGGCCTGATCCAACCTCTCTAGTTTTTTGCACACAGGTGACATAGGGCCTGTTCATACGCGAGGCCATACCCGGGCCAACCTGGGCGGTATCACCATCAATGGCCTGTTTGCCGCAAAGAATAAGATCAGCGTCACCAATGGTTTCAATGGCCTTGACGAGAGTGTATGAAGTGGCCCAGGTATCGGCACCGGCAAAGGCGCGGTCAGAAACCAGTATGCCTTCATCGGCACCGCAGGCAATAGCCTCCCGCAACACCTCTGTTGCCTGAGGAGGTCCCATGGAAAGGACTTTCACTCTTCCACCATATTCCTCCTTGATCCTGACCGCCTCTTCCAATGCATGCCGATCAAAAGGGTTCATGATCGACTCAACCCCTTCCCTGGACATTGTGTTGGTTTTCGGATCGAGCCGGACGTCTTTGGTATCCGGCACCTGTTTAACACAGACTATGATTTCCATATTTATATTCTATTTTTTTATGTCGTTTGAAGATGTACCAAATCTCGTAACCGTTCACCGGAGGCGACAAGTTTACGAGAATCTCCGGCCTGTAATCGTTTACCAGTGCCTTAGATTTATTCATTTTTGACTTTGAAGCATACTCGTGCTATTCGAGAAGACAAAAATGGACAAAGAGGTAAGCGTAGACTCCGTGAGGTGCTGGTGAACGATTACCAAATCTCAACGGTGACGATATGATTACGCCACGGCGGATGTGCGATGAAGAATTCGTTTTATGAACAATAACAAATTTCTTTATACAAGACGCCAGGTATCAGGCATACTCTTTATTGAGTTCCTGGCCGATAACATTACGCTGGATCTGGTTTGTTCCCTCGTAAATCTGCAATATTTTGGCATCCCGCATCATTTTTTCCACCGGATACTCTTTCATATAGCCGTACCCCCCAAGAACCTGCACTGCATCAGTGGTGACCTTCATAGCCATATCAGTGGCAAAAAGCTTACTCATGGCGGAGGCCTTGCGAATTTTCTTTGAATGGGCATCTATATGGCGAGCGGTGGCATAGATCAATGCCCGCGCCGCTTCAAGCTGGGTGGCCATATCGGCAAGCATGTGCTGTACAGCCTGAAAAGAAATGATCGGCTTGCCGAACTGCACTCGTTGCTTGGCATAGATAACGGATTCATCCACGGCAGCCTGCGCAAGACCAACGCCAAGGGAGCCGATACCAGGCCGGGAGAGATCAAGAGTTTTCATAACCGTTATAAAACCGGTCCCCTTCCGACCGACCAGACGATCTTTCGGAATGCGGCAGTCCTTCATGATCAATTCTCTTGTAGCGGAAGAACGAATCCCCATCTTGTTTTCTTTTTTTCCGTAGGAAAAACCGGGATCATCTTCTTCCACAACAAAGATAGATGCGCCTCGTGCTCCTTTTTGGGGGTCCGTAAGGGCAACAATGGAATACACCTGTGCCTCACCGCCATTTGTGATCCACTGCTTGGTGCCGTTAAGTATCCAATGGTCCCCATCAAGCACGGCGTTTGTCTTGACACCGGATGCATCGCTGCCGGCACCTGCTTCAGTCAGTCCAAAAGCAGCCCATTTTTCACCGGTTGCAACCTGGGGCAGATATTTTTCCTTCAACTCCCGGCTGCCGGCAATCATAACCGGATATATACCAAGGGCGCAGGCGGCAAAACTAGTTGCAATTCCGACACACCCCCGGGCTAGTTGCTCCATGGCAAGAACCATATCAAAACAGCCACCGCCCAAACCGCCATATTCTTCAGGAATAAAAATACTGAAGAGATCCGCCCTGGCAATATCCTTCATTATCGCCGAGGCAAATTCATTCTTTTCATCGAGATCGGCCCGGGCAGGCAAAATTTTGTTTTGGGTCAACTCCCAAGCCGTCTCAACGATCATCTGTTGGTCTTCAGTCAAAAAATAATCCACATTCTTCTCCTTAACTACCATTGCATAAGCAGCGCACCCCAGGTAAACCCTCCGCCAAATGAACACAGCAAAATCATATCATCTTTGTGTAGTCCATTTTTCCTGTTTACCTCGTCGAGTGCGATGGGGATACTGGCGGCGGATGTATTACCGTACCGGTCAACATTAATAAACATCTTGTCTTCTGGAATGGAAAGCCGTTCCGACAACTTATTTAAAATGCGAACATTGGCCTGATGCGGAATGACCAGGGCCAGATCATCAATGGAAAGATTTTCACGGTGCAAAAGCCGGCGAATGGAATCTTCCATGGAACGAACAGCAAACTTAAACACATCCGGTCCCGACATCTGCATATAACACCCTTCCTGCTCCTGCTGCAATTCAGGGTTCATGCTGTCGGCGCTATTCATATAAAGAAGATTCCACAGGCGTCCATCGCTATACAGATTGGATGCACGAATGCCTCTGTTGGTTGACCCGCTGACAACAACGGCTCCGGCACCGTCACCAAAGAGGATACAGGTGTTGCGATCCTGCCAGTCCACTCTGGCCGATAAAGTCTCGGAACCGATAAGAAGAATTTTCATATCAGGATTGGTGGAGATATATTTATCCGCCAGGTCAAGCCCATATAAAAAACCAGAGCAGGCCGCATTAATATCAAAAGCAAATGCCTTTTCCGCTCCTATCTCGGCCTGAACAAAACAGGCGCAGGAGGGCATAATCATATGCGGGGTAATGGTGGCCACAAGAATAAGATCAAGCGCCTGTGCTGGAACATCAGCCATCTCAAGCGCCTGCCTTGCAGCTTCAGCGGCAAGGTGAAAATTTTCTTCACCGGCGCCGGCAATTCTTCGAGTTTTGATCCCGGTACGACTGGTAATCCACTCATCTGAGGTATCAACAATCTGCTCAAGATCCCGGTTACTGACAATCCGTTTGGGCAGGCAGGAACCGGTTCCAATCACGGCGGCATGATTCATCGCTGACGGACTCCTTGTTAGGCGTTATATGCAGTCAACGCCTGGGTAATTGCCGCATTGACTTTATTTTCAATCATGTCTGCCGCTACAAAAACAGCGTTTTCAAGGGCGAGAGCGTCGGAGGTTCCATGACAGATGATTCCTGTTCCGTTAATACCTAATAGCGGCGCCCCGCCATACTCGGAATAATCGACCCGTTGCTTGAATCTGGCAAAGGCCTTTTTTATCAGAAGATAGCCTATTTTTGCCCGCCAGGTCTTAGTGATTTCGGCACGTAACATCTGGCCGGCGGCATCGGCAAGTCCCTCGCTCACCTTCAGCGCAACGTTGCCGACAAAGCCGTCACAGATAATAACATCGACGTCTCCTTTGTAGACATCGCGCCCTTCTACATTGCCATAAAAATTCAATGATCCTGCCCTGAGTATTTCATGTGTTTCCTTTACCAGGGCATTGCCCTTACCTGCCTCTTCACCGATACTGAGCAAACCGATTGTCGGATTGTCTATAGTATTCAAAATACTGGAACAAGAGGAAGCCATAACGGCAAACTGGAGAAGATGTTTGGGCCTGCAGTCGACATTAGCCCCAATATCCATAATCATCACCGGCTTTTTCAACGTTGGAAAAAAGCTGGCGATGCCGGGACGGGATACGCCTTTCAACCGGCCAAGTTTTCGGATGGCGGCTGCCATAGTAGCCCCGGAATTACCAGCGGAAATAACACCATCGGCTTTCTTATGTCGAACCAGATCAAAACCCACCATGATGGTCGCATTTTTTTTTCGACGAACGGCTTCAACCGGTGATTCATCCATCCCGATTGTTTCCGGAGCATGCTCAATATGCAACCGCTGTAAAAAAGGGGAGCCATTACCGAAAATTTCTGCAACCTGACTCTTCAGTCGTTCTTCCGGACCAAGGAGAATTATCTCCAGGTTTTGCTTTTTCTCCAGGGCGCCGAGTGCTCCTCGTATGGGTAATTCAGGACCTAAATCACCGCCCATTGTATCAACTGCAATACGCACGGAATCGTTTTCAGCTCAATTCATCCTCAAGATGAATAACACTTCTTCCCTTATAGATTCCGCAGCCACCGCAAAGCTGATGCGGCATTTTCGGTTCCCCGCATTCAGGACAACGCCCGACGCTGGGCCGTGTCAAAAAATCATGGGAACGCCGTTTCCTTGTTCGTGAATGTGAATGTCGTCTTTTAGGTAAAGCCATCGTTTTCCTCCATTATATCCCTTATTTCTCCGGAATATATTTATATATTGAATTACCGACCATTCGTAAAGCAGGATGATCGTTCTCTATTTCTCTTTTAATGCCGCAAGAACGGCAAAGGGATTATTTATCAGCTCGCGGGAACAGTGGCAAGGATTGTTGTTCATATCTGCTCCACAAGTTGGACAGATACCTAGACAATCTTCCTTGCATAATCGGCGCGGGGGCACACTTAAGTACAACTGCTGTCGAATAATTTCCTTCAGATCAATAACAGCTTCTTCAAGTTGAACAATATCAAGATCCCGAGTCGTTAAATCTATCTCTTTTACCTGATGATATCTAGAACCGTCGGCTTCGCAGATAAAACACAGCTTGGAATCAACGGTTTTCGAATACCCCTGTAAACATCGGTCACATCTCAACAGCAGAGTCGCCTGCATCCTGCCCCGTAAGAAAATTCGATCTGCGCTCTTTCTTTTTAATACGCAGGACAATGAAACCATCCCCTGCAGGGAAAAAAAATCTTTTCCCGTATCAATCTCCGGTAGATCAAGCAAATACTGTTGTCCAGCCGTTGATATTTGAGAAAAAGGAATTTTCATATTGTTCACCACTAAAACCTCAATCACTAAGAAGCGACATAACAGAATAGCATACACAAAAATAAACCTTTATGCCATCATAAAATATATGCGTTCTGATAAGAGGCGGAAAGGCCTGAAAGCGCCCGCAAAGGCACGATGATGTATCTTCCCTATATATTCACGGAACAACGGCGGAATTAGGCGTAATAATGAAGTTTACCCGAAAATCGCCTGCAAAGAGTGATGCT
>WGCP01000221.1 GCA_015493715.1 Desulfobulbaceae bacterium | reverse complement strand
TTGCCTCGTGCATTGGGATGTATTTTATGACGGCAATTCAAAAATAAGGCACTATCTACCTGCCCGACAGATATATGAAAACTGATTATACAGACCTGCTTTTTCCGCTGAACGTCTATGCTTCTCTTCTGGCCGAAGATTTTGGAGTGGTAGATGCGCTTCATTTCGGCCTTTTTACCGACACTGCCAATACATTACCCATGGCTCAACAGCAGGCAACTGAATTGTTGCTTGCCCAGTTGCCTGCCCAGAGATCAGGAAAATTTTTGGAAGTCGGCACAGGGCTGGGAGCTTTGTTGGCCCGTCTCCTGTCCGGCGGTTATGATGCACTTGGAATTAATCCGGATGCAGCTCAGGTCCGTATCGCCAGGGAACGTTATGGCATCAATGAACAACATTTGCTCTGTGCCCCTTTTGAAGAGGCCGCGTTGGAAGAAGAGGCATATTCCTGCGTGGTCTTTCAAGAATCATCTCAATATATTGATCAGACTATCCTTTTTCAGCTCAGCTCCGATGTACTTGTCACCGGCGGCAGGCTGGTCGTCATGGATGAGTTCATGTACCATTGTTCCCATCGCGAGCAGCGGCGGCTTCATTATTTATCCGCGTTTCTCGATCAGGCCCGCCGCTGTGGTTTCTCCCTGCGCCATCGTCAGGATCTGGGACCGGAAGTTCTGGGAACACTATGCTATCTTAAGGATGCCCTTGCCGAACATGGAGAACATATAAGGCGCAAATTGCGCATAGATCCGAATAAATTTGCTGCATTACAGGCCGAAGTTTCTTTCTATCTCAGCAAGTATATCGAAGGTTCTTTTGGCTACGCGCTGTTTTCTTTTGAAAAACGACAAAAACAGGCATATAAAATTTTGCCGGCTGTTTCGAAGGACAGTGAAAAAATCCGATCACTTTTTACGCGGATTTTTTCACAACCACTTACCTCTGAATACCATGCCTGGAAATATGTCCGGGGCCGGGCAATGCTTGCCTGGCAGGAATCTAAACTCGTAGGTCATTATGGAGGAATGGAACGGGATATCCTCTATCGAGGCCGTCTGGAAATTGCCGTCCAGATCGGCGATGTTATGGTCGCTAGGGAGCATCGTCTTCGCAAGGGTCCTTTCTGGCTCATGGCTAAAGCGTTTGCTGATATGTATGTTGGTGACTGCGCGCCGTTTCTTCTTTCTTTTGGTTTTCCAAACCAACGGGCCATGAAATTGGGACGTCTGCTTGGTCTCTACGCACAGGTTGATTCCATGGTACAGGTGATAGCCGGCGTGCCTGTAGTTGGTATACCTTCTCCGTTCCTGCGGTTACTGGAGTTGGATGCGGAATCTTTATCGTTTCATTCTTCGGCCGTTGATGCGCTTTGGCAGGAAATGGCTGCTTGTTTTGATGATTCTTTAATAGGGCTGCGAGATGCAGGCTACCTGCGTCGACGATATCTTGAACATCCGAACATGACATATCGTATTATTGCTGTTGTTCAACGAATATCAGGTCGTTTTATCGGTGTAATTGTTGTCCGGGAAGGAGAGGGTAATGATATGCTGCTCATGGATATTCTTGCGCCTCCAGGTGATCTGGCAACATGTTTACGACAGGCGACTCGGATTGCCGGGCTTTCAGGAAAAAAAAGGTTGGTTTTCTGGTTAACCCGGAGTATGGCAGAACGATATTGCAGTTCTTCTCGTTATCTTGTTGAACAATCAGATATTTCCGTGCCCATGATTTCCTGCACTCCAGGTCCGTTACCGGAAGATGTTAAAAAGCGGTGGTGGTTGACTGCTGGTGATATGGATTTTTTCTGATTAAAGAAAGCATACTCAGGCGAATAAACTTTTTTCCCTGTCGCATTCGCCCAATCACGTCATTCCCGCAGTCTGTTGGGCGGGAGGTAAGCGGAGCGTAGCGGAGACTCCGATCCATGTGTGCATCATGTGGCCGGAAAAACTGGATCCCCGACAACAACGCTCGGGTATGACGAATTGAGGGGGCATTTCGGGTATGACGAATACGAACCCAGAGGCGGCTTCAGCCGCCTGAAATAAGACGTTGCCTCTTGCAGGGGCGTATACCCCGGCGAATAAATTCGCCCCTACTGGTTATTTATCCTATGACTCTATCAAACAGGCCGGAAAAAAATACATCATCGCTTGTTTCCATTATTGTCCGCACCTGTAATCGTCCACATCTGCTGGTCGGCGCCCTGCGTTCCCTGGCCGATCAGGATTATATACCTCTTGAGGTGTTGGTCATTAATGACGGCGGCGTCGATGTTTCCTCTGTCCTTCCGGAGTTTGAACAGGAGTTTTACCGGATACGTTTACTTTCCCATGCTCAGTCGCGAGGCCGTTCGGCAGCCCTGAATACCGGCCTTGTCAATGCAGCAGGCGACTGGTTCGGTTTTCTGGATGACGATGATATTTTCCTGCCCGCTCATGTGTCCACCTTGGTACGGGAGGCGGAGGACGGGGGATATGATTTTGTCTATGGAGCTTGCCGGGTGGTGACTATTGATGAACAGGGAAAAGAAGATTTTGAATTTGTATTTGCCGAGAGCTTTTCTCGACCACACCTGCTGGTTGAAAATTATATTCCCTTGATATCAGTGCTTGTGCGTCGTGATTTAGTCGATCAGGTAGGGAAATTTGATCAATCACTCCGTATGCTTGAAGATTGGGACTGGTTTATCCGCGCCTCGCAACATGGTGATTTTTGTTTTATCGACGAGATTACCTCTGTGTATCAGCGCCGTCATGGGTCAATAACCATGGAACATTCAATTGATTCGACGATTTACAACCGGCAGCGATTAGCAATATGGCGTAAGCACAAGGCAAGTATCTGCGAACATTGGGAGGAAATCGCCACTTGGTTCATTACTGCCCGTGCCCAGCCCGTTTCCACTCCGGCAGTTGCTGTTAATGACAACCTTGGACCTGCATCGTCTGGCCGCCTGCGCCGCCTTTGCTCAGGACTTGGCCGTTTGTTGTCAACTGGACATCGGCGGCGGATATCCACTGTCTCCATGGCGACGGAGAGTGATTTTGTTCCCTTTTCCGTATCTCCCCTGCCTCCAGGCCCCTGGCTGGTGATCGCACCCCATGCCGATGACGAAACACTCGGCCTGGGCGGGTCTCTCCTGCTGGCCCGTCAACAGGGAATATCCGTTTCCCTGATTATTCTTACCGATGGTGCCGGCTCCTGCCCTGAAAATGAAGATACAAAAACACTTGTCATGGTTCGGAAAACAGAGGCCAGGCAGGTGGCCGCGCTGCTGGGTATCACCCATCTGGAATTCTGGGATGTGCCGGACCGCGGCCTTGCCCCGCATTCGGAGCTGGTTGCGCGCGCATCCCACCTGTTTGGTCAACTGGCGCCTGCCGCGGTTTTCTTCCCGGCAGTTACCGAGTATCATCCAGATCACAGAGCTGCAGCTTTATTGATCTGGCAGGCCATGGAAACGGCCGGGTATTCCGGGGCGCGTTATGCCTACGAAATAAGCGCCCAGGCTCGTATAAATAGATGCATTGATATTACGGATGTCCGGGCGGAAAAGGAAAGGCTTGTTGCCTTCTACCAAAGTCAGCTCAGGGAAAACTGTTATCTCGAGGTGGTAACCGCGCTTAACCGTGCCCGCACTTTTTCCCTTCCGTTGGAAATTGAAGCGGCTGAAGGTCTGTACTGTTATGCGCCCGGTCAGGATTTGTATGCGCCCCTTGATGAGTTACAGGCACTGTGTCGCCAATAATACAGTGGAAATAATAAAAATAACCTGATTACCACCGAAGATCAGCAAAGCCGTATCAGGGATAACATCGCTCAATATCCGCGGTTTAATTTGATATAAAATTCACCTGTTGCGTAAAGAGGTTCTCTGTGTTTAATCCCACCAAGCGATGGTATCCCTTGTTTCTGAGGATTGATGGTAATCAGAAAAAGAATGATAAAGGAAAAGCCGTTCAACCTGAAAATATTATGCCTGGCCATGCAGCCGGCGTCCGAAACCTGTTGTTTCGGGACAGATTGGGAGTGTAAAATTATGCTGTTCTACGACAAGATTGTTCCCCTGGACAAAAACAGCCGGACCAAAATTAACCTTTCCCCCATCCGCACCTATGAATATGCGGAAAAAACCTCCATAATTCCGATAACAGCCATAGAATTTGCCCATGCGGCTGGAGATTACCCTATAGCATTTGTCCGTGATGAAAACGGTACAGTTACTGCTGTTGTAGTGGTCGGTATCCGGGAGGGAGAAAACCTCATAGTTGATGCCGATGGGAACTGGACGGCGGATTATGTTCCGGCGTATGTGCGTCGCTATCCATTTATTTTAGGTTCCATGGCCGGGAAGAAAAATCCGGTTCTTTGTCTTGATGCAGCCGCCGTGGTTGAACAGGACGAAGAGGGAGAGCCATTGTTTGAAAAAAACGGCAAACCGGGGCAATATCTGCAGTCAATGATGGACCTGGCTTCGGATTATCAGGCCCAGGTTGCCCTGACGTCCACCATGATTGAACTGCTTGAAAAGTATGATCTCCTCAAATCTGTTTCGGTGACTCTGGAAACCGCTGCCGGTAGTCTTACCGTCAATGGGCTTGAAGTGGTCGCCGAGGATCGTCTGCAGGCATTGACTGAAAGTCAGGTTTATTCCCTGTTCGATAAAGGTTTGTTGCTTGCCGTTTATGCCCATCTTATTTCGCAGAAAAATTTTGCCGGCCTTGCAGCCCGGGTACCCGGCGAATAAATTCGCCCCTACGGTTGTTGATTTATGCAAAGATGTTGCCGTAGGGGCGGCTTCAGCCGCCTGATATTTAAGTTGATGTATAAAAGAACCTTACCATGCCACGGGCTAATCTTTTAAAGGGCAGAGTTTCCATACCCGGTCAAATATATCACCTTACTATATGTACGACCGACCGGACACCATGGTTTTTAGATTTTCGCTGCGCGCGAATTGTGGTTCAAGGGATGCGGCAAATTCATGATAGCCACTTCCTGAATTCCCTTGCCTGGGTGATAATGCCGGACCATCTCCATTGGTTGATGCAGCTTGAAGAACAAAAAACACTTGCTGAGTTGGTACGGTTATTTAAGGGTGGAACTGCTCGGGAACTTAATAGATACTTAAATCGACAGGGAGCCATTTGGCAACGTGGTTATTATGACCATGCTCTTCGGCGAGAAGAAGATATTAAACAGGTTGCCCGATATATCGTTGCCAATCCATTAAGGGCTGGTTTAGTGCAGTGTATAGAGGAATATTCCCATTGGGATGCAATCTGGTTGTAGTGCCCGACAAAGACGGCTTCAGCCGCCTGATTAACGACGTTTCCTCTTGCATGGCCTACACCCGGCGAATAAATTCGCCCCTACAGTTGTTGATCCATGCAGGGATATTGCCGTAGGGCGGCTTCAGCCGCCTGAAATATTCTGGTGCCCGGATATCAAAAAAGAAAATTATATCTTGACCTTGACAACACCATGATATATACGGTATTTTGAATTTCATAATTGAAAATGAATGAATTTGTTTCCCCCTTTTTTTATTATTCTTCGGAGGTTGAATGTCTGTATCCTCTCAATTTGTTTTGTATTCCGATATCGTTCCCGTGGATCGTGATGTTTTCCTTGGACAAAGCGTTCAACCACCCGAAGATTATATCTTTGCCGCAAATGTAAATTCAGTTCCATTGACCGGCTTTGAGTTTCCCATGGCATTGCGTGACTATCCAATTGTTTTTGTCGGTGGTGAAGGTGGGCAATATATGCCGGCTGTAATGCTGGGGGTAAAGTCGGATGAGAATCTCTTTGTTTCCAGAAAAGGACAATGGCTTGGAAAATATATTCCCATGTATGTCCGGCAATATCCGGTTATGGCCGCAGAGATGCCTGACGAAGACAAAGTAACTATTTGTATCGACCGGTCAGTGGTCGGCAAACAGAATGACGAGCCGCTTTTTGATGCTCAGGGTAAGGAAACATCTTGGCTTTCCACCATGTCCGCTATCGCTGCCGAGTATCTTGCACATATGCAGAAGACAATGGCGTTTTGCCGTCGTCTTGCGTCGATGAATCTGATTGTACCCCTGAATCCCGAGTTGAATAATACAAAAACCGGCAATATCACCAGGATTGAAGGATTGTACGCTGTTGAGGAACAGAGGTTGAATGGGTTATCGGATAGTGATGCCGTGAATTTGTTTCGCAACGGGGATCTTGCATGGATATATCTGCATTTAGCTTCGTTGATAAATTTTAGCGATCTGGCCAACAGGAAAAAAAGTTAATAATATAATCGTAGGGG